>DBZJ01000193.1:2446-3019 GCA_002311635.1 Syntrophaceae bacterium UBA1163 | reverse complement strand
ACTACCCCACCTTCACTCTCCCCCGCTCGTCTGAAATCAGTCCTGGACAGGCCCCTTAGAACTTGATCTAAATGTAGACGGCTTAGACTCGGAATCGTCTTCTCAATTTATCGCTCCACACGGAGAGGATATAATGTATTTTTCTGAAAAAGGTTCTGACCGGCTGCTTGGGGTTGGTAATAATCGTATCCATCTCTTGCTCATGCAATATTTTCTCCATGGGACTTCGGTAGGTTTTCATCGTTTCTCCCTTCTCAATTAAGGGAAATTGTTCGTTGCAGGTGGAGCATGTGGTACGTTTGTGTCCCGATGTCTCTTCAGAATTTGCCACCAGCCCGTTCATTTTCCAAGGCTTGGGCGGCCTTCATGATTGCATCTCGTATCGTTCCGATCCGAAAAGGCTTGGCAATAAAATTAAAGGCCCCTTTGGTCACTGCTTCTCGGGCCGTCTCGAGGGTGGCATAACCCGTGATCATTATGACTTTGGTCTCGGGCGACTTGGCTCTCACATTCTCCAAGACCTGTAAGCCATCCAGTTCCTCCATACGGATGTCCGTTACTACAATGTCAAAT
>DBZJ01000193.1:0-2270 GCA_002311635.1 Syntrophaceae bacterium UBA1163 | reverse complement strand
CCCACCAAAGGTTCATCGTCAAGGATAAGTATTTCTAACCGTCTCCCCACATCTCCTCCGCTCTCTTTAATCTAATTGTTGCCGAAAATAACAATCAGATGGCCACCTCCAGTCGAACGACTCAGCCGTCGACTCGATTTTTCACCTGAAGGCTTGGGACTGAATTCGCCCAGGCAATACTGGAGACTGCATTATATTTTAGATATTGTCGAATCCGATAACAAGATTGTATTCGTCAAATGGCTACGACGAGAAGAGATATACCCCTTTCGCTTGGCTTCTCTACAAGAACTCACAGACGACCTCCGCCAACTCCTCCCTGCTCCTCACAATCCAATCACACGCCCCTTCAACCATCGAATTCACTACCCCACCTTCACTCTCCCCTGCTCGGCGGAAATCAGTTCTGATCCCGATGATTTTCTGTCCGAGTGATTTTCTGGCGAAAAAATACCCAATCTCCCATGCAGTCCCATCATCCACCTGAGAACCATCGAGCAAAGCGATTACAAGGTCAGCATCATCGAGATGGGATTGGCATCGGGAGAAAATCTCGAGTTTTGCCTTTGGGCCCAGATGATCGATTTCGGATTGGGTGATCAGGTCGTAAGGGAAGATGATCTCAGACTTCGTTCCATGCTGAGCTGCAAGGGCTTCGATCTTATTGATAGTGGAACGAATCCAATCCCGTTCGGCCTCAGAGAAAAGCGGTCCTGCGAAGTAGATTTTCACCTTCTTCCTCTGATCATTCTGGAAGGAATATAAGTTCCCCCTCCAGATTGGCGCAGCCATCAAAATTATTCAAACCGGTCGTTTGTGGGCGCAGCTCTCCCACACCTCCTGTGGAAAGATGATACTGCCGGTCCCCGGAATTCCAATAACCTCCTTGTCAGTATTCAGGTCAATACCGTTTTTGAGGTACGCGTTATAAGCTAACTGGCTGCAGTAGAAAGCGTTCTCCGTCGAGGAATCTAGAAAATTAATGTTGTAGGGCTTACCAACCTGTGCCAGGCAGTACTCCGAAACGTTCTCCCGTATTGCACTCTCTTGTTCCATGCTCAAACCTCTGTCATCCAGAGGATAGGCAACGCCGTAAAGCTGATCGACCATCAGACGTTGATCCAACATGCTGGCGGAGTTCCACACTGAAGAATTAGTCTCGAAAGATATGACGCCCCTGGCTCCGGCCTCAACGCACCTTCCTTCTGGTCCGATGTAGACAACAACATGGTCAACGTCGCCCGGTATGAGTTTGCCAATCAACCGCCAAATCTCTCCCGGTATGACAGGACCACCTCCGTCCACGGTGCAGATGAGGTCTCCGGTCTTGACCGAAAGTCCGTTTATCTCGAATGAATAAACCATCTTATCCCCCTGTTGAAGTTTGAAATGAGCGAGCTAAGGGGCTTGGACAGATCCTTCGTCTTTAATGAAGTCTTTCGGTGGATTCGGTGTATCGTCCTGATACCCTTTTAACCGAACGTGCAGATTTCCATCCACTACCTCGGTCTCGACATAGGTACAGCCATCTTTGGCGCTGTCCACCCATGCGCCGCAGTTGGCATAGATCGTGTTGCTGGCCCCGGGAAAGCCCGGATTGTCAGGGACCAG
Organism: Syntrophaceae bacterium UBA1163; assembly: GCA_002311635.1. Classification (GTDB taxonomy): domain Bacteria; phylum Desulfobacterota; class BSN033; order BSN033; family UBA1163; genus UBA1163. The sequence continues at coordinate 659 of DBZJ01000193.1, read as the reverse complement.
GATAGGAGTATGCGTGTGTCCGAAAATGACGACCTTGACGTTGGAGCCAAGGCGGAAATAGGTATCGTCGGCAGCACCAAAGAGGCCGAGTTCTTCATCCTCAACAGCAGTAAGAACACCGATACGCCCGCTTCCCGGAACATCTCCCCAATTAGAAGTTATACCTCCAAACCGGGTGCCGATGTCATCAATTGTCATCTGGACGCCCGGATAGCCGGGGAGGCCGCCCACAATAATGTCACCAGGGTCCAACCCGCAATCCTGGGCGATCGAATGAAACACGTTCTCGGCGAAATTGGGGTCTCCCTTATAATATTCAATCATAATACCGTCAAAAATATCTAGTACATCCTGATTTTTCCCTGTCTTACAGGCCTTGTAGGCAACCATGCGCGAAATGAAATACCCGAGAGGAAGGAAGGAAGAATTGGAATTGCACAGCCTGTCGGGCGCATTGAAAAGGCAGTAGCGATCACCGTGTTCGGCGACCAGGGGCACGGCCGTGTAAGTCCCGAGTGGCCATGTGCCGTCACAGACAAAATTGATCCCGGGAAAGGTGGTTTGCATAAAGTTCCTCATGGTCGTTATATCGCCGTTGTCCAGGGCCATGTCGTGATTGCCGGGCACATAGCTCAGTTTGATGTCGTTGCTTGCGGCCA
>DBZJ01000236.1 GCA_002311635.1 Syntrophaceae bacterium UBA1163 | reverse complement strand
AGCGTTAGACGCACTACACTAGTAATTCTAATACGGTTCATGCGAATTGCGTGCAATAAAGTGATGTGTTGAGAGGTTTAGATGACCAGCCAAGTTGCCAGGGACGTGGCGATTTCAGAAATCATGCAATCCCTTCGTAGGATTTTTAAAGCGATCCAGGATTATTCGCATGAAGTCTCCCAAAAATTCGGTATTACCGGACCACAGCTCTGGGCACTCAAAACCATCTCCCAAAATGAGAGCCTGTCGCTGAGCGATCTGAGTGAAAGAATGTATTTGCACCCCAGCACCATCACAGGAGTAATAGACCGGCTGGAGAAGAAAGGCTACGTGACAAGGAATCGGGACCGGGTGGATCGTAGAGTGATCTATGTCCAGTTGACCAGCAAAGGGAAGAGGTTAGCCAGGACGGCGCCGAATCCTGCTCAGGGGAAGATGATCCATGGGCTAACAAATTTGAAAAAGGGAGAGTTGAATCTCATTTACGGTTCGGTCCAGAAATTGGTTGGAATCATGGAAGTCGAGGATGTGAAGGTCACTTTTTTCTTCGATCAGGAATAACGGTCAGGATGCAATGCCGCCCGTGAATCCTGAGAAATAAGAAAGTCACGGGACCAGAGAATAGAAAAACGAAGATAGTCTTAACAACAGGGAGGGCAACTCGAATAACAAAAATGAGCGAATAGCATTGAAGGAGGCATGGTCAGCTTGTTTCACCTCCCATGATCGAAATCAAACACGATTTCCATGGAATCCACTTCTCTGACGCAGGCCTCCTTCTTTTTCTTTACAGGATTTCACAGCAAGGGTCATTCAAATCACTCATTAAAGGAGGCAGATTATGGTTAGAAAACATCTTGGCATTTTGGTTCTTATCCTCTGTTTTGGACTCATCCTAATAGGATGTCCAAAGAAAACCATGGTTAAGGAGGAGCCATCCGTTAAAAAAGAAGAAGGGGTGGCAAAGCGTGAGGCTGAAGGAACAAAGGAAATGAAACCCGAGGGTGGGAAAGAATTTGAAAAGAGTCTCGTGGCAAGAAAGGAACCAGGGATTAAGGGGGAGGTTTTTGAAAGCGAACTTTTAAAAGACATTCACTTCGACTTTGATAAATACAACATTCGTCCAGGAGATGGAGAGATCCTGAACCAAAACGCGGCCTTGCTGAAGAAATACCCCAAGATCAGGATTCAGGTTGAAGGGCACTGCGATGAAAGAGGAACGGTAGAGTATAATCTTGCTCTCGGAGAGAGACGGGCCAATTCGGCAAAAAACTATCTCGCTTCCCATGGTGTTTCTCCAAGTCGTATCTCCACAATCAGCTATGGAAAAGAGAAGCCTTTGGATCCCGGCCATAATGAAGAGGCATGGGCGAAAAACCGGAGAGCCCACATCATAGTTACAGCGAAGTAAGAACGCTGGATCTCCTTGCCGCGTTTGTTCATCAAACAACAAAGGGGGTGAACCTATGAGTAAAAGGATCGGGAAATGTCTCGCTGTTTTTGTTCTTTTCTCCTTTGCCCTTTCCGGATGCTATTATTTCAGCGCCACGAAAGAGATGAAGGCTGCTCAGCAATCGTTTTCTGAATTGAAGGCGGCAGGAGGAGCGACACTGGTACCTTATGAATACTGCAGTGCCGAAAAGTTTTTAGAGATTGCAAAAATCGAACTTAATGAACCCGGTTACAAACCCGCAGCAGAATTTGCGAGGCGCTCAAGGGCTGCATCGCAAGCAGGTTTAGCTGAAATCCAAAAGAAAAAATAGGCTATAAGGGAGAGGAGGTGGAGTAGGGATATGGAAAAGAAATGGATGGCTTTGATGCTGATCATCCTGGGGGCAATGATTGTCTCTGGGTGCGCAAGTTCTGAAACGATGATGGGCTATAATGAAGCGAAGGAGCTTTTTCAAAAAGCCACTGCAGCCGGGGCGAAGAAGTGTGCCCCCTGTCAATACGCGACTGCTGAGGCGTATCTGGCTTTGGCAGACCACGAAATAGGAGAGAAAGATTATTGGGCTGAGGATACGAAGCTAGCGATTAAAGTAGCCAAGGAGAAATCTTTGGAGGCTTTGAAACTAACGCCTTGCGAGAAACCGGCACCGTCAGCACCGCTACCACCTCCGGTGGTACTCAAACCAGCGCCACCACCACCGCCGCCGCCACCACCACCGAAGCCAGCTCAGGTATTTGAAAACATCTATTTTAACGAGAAGAAGACGAATATCGATGCGATGGCTGCCAAGGCATTGGACCGGGATGGGGAGATGTTGAAGGAGAATCCGGATATCAAAGTGGAAATCGGAGGTCATACGGATTCATTGGGTTCAGCGAAGGAGAATCAGAAGATTTCTGAAAAGAGAGCCGAGAGCGCCAAGAAGTATCTCATGGATAAGTTCAACATCTCTGGCGACCGCATGATTGTCAAGGGCTATGGTAGTTCAAAGCCCATCGCCAACAATACCACCAAAGAGGGTCGCGCCAAGAATCGAAGAGTGGAGTTTAGGATTCTCCCCTAAAGATCCCTCGAATTGAACGAGAAACCGTTCAACGGTGGCAGGAAAAAATCCTGCCACCGTTTTCTCCAATGTTTTCAGTGATGCCCACAGTTCAAAAATTTCTTCAATACCTTTCACCCGCTCGAATGAGGTCGATATGGCGCTGGATCTTCATCGGGATTCTGATTGGCGTCGTATCCGGGTTCGGTGCCATTCTTTTTAATTTTCTCTTAAAAAGAGGAACTCAATTCTTTATGAAGGATCTCATCGCGCTCATCCTTCCAGGGGAGCTCCGGGGGGTTTCCCTCTTAGGGATCCCCCTCGCTCGTTGGATGATCCTCTGGATCCCTGCCTTAGGAGGGCTCCTTTCAGGACTCCTTGTGTTCCGTTTTGCGCCCGAAGCTGAGGGGCATGGGACGGATGCAATGATTGAGAGTTTTCATCGGAAAAAGGGAATCGTTAGGAAGAGGGTCCCTATTGTTAAAACGATTGCCTCGGCCATTACCATCGGCTCAGGAGGCTCCGCGGGGAAAGAAGGCCCCATTGCCCAAATCGGTTCCGGGTTTGCTTCCTTTTTAGCTTCTGTTCTGAAAATGGATGAGCACGATCGCCGAATTATGTTGCTGGCTGGAGCAGCCGGGGGGCTCGGCGCCATCTTTAAAGCCCCCTTGGGTTCGGCCCTCTTTACTACTGAAGTGCTCTACCGAAGGCCGGAGTTCGAATTCGAGGCGATTATCCCCTGTATCCTTTCTTCCATTGTGGGCTACACTGTTTTCACTTTCTACTACGGATGGGATACCCTCTTTCACATTCCAATGTTTACCTTTACCCATCCCAGTGAACTCTTCTTCTACGGTGTCTTTGGAGTCTTTTGCGCGGCCGTGGGGTTCTTTTATATCCACATCTTTTATGGCATGAGGGATCGGTTCTTCAGAAGGCTCCATGTTTCAAGGCCACTGAAGGTCGCATTGGGAGGCTTGATGCTGGGAGGGCTCGCTTTCTTTTTCCCTCAGGTACTGGGAGGGGGCTATGAGTGGATCCAATCCGCTATCGATGGAAAACTGGCAGTTGACTTGATGCTGGTGTTGGTCTTGGCCAAAATATTCGCTACTTCCTTTACGATTAGTTCGGGGGGGAGCGGCGGTGTCTTTGCGCCCTCCCTGTTTATCGGATCGATGATGGGCGGTTTTTATGGAAATCTCTGCTCAAAACTGTTTCCTCATTGGGTGATCCATCCCCATGCTTTTGTTCTGGTGGGAATGGGAGGTTTTTTCGCTGGCGTTGCAAAGGTGCCCATCGCTTCCTTGATTATGATTGCTGAAATGACAGGCGGTTATAGTCTCATTGTTCCGCTAATGATCGTCTCTACCATTTCGTATCTTTTGCTGGGAGAGACCTCCCTCTACGAAAAACAGGTCTCAATGCGCGTTGACTCCCCAGCACACACCGGAGATTTCGTCATCGACATTTTGGAGCATATTTCTGTAAGAGAGGCCCTTCCGCCAGACAGAGAAGTCGAGACGATACCGGAAGGGATGCCCTTTGAGGAAATGATGCAGTTCATTGTAAACTCGAATCAACAGAATTTTCCTGTGGTTGATGACAAGGGGCACCTGAAAGGAATCCTGGGATTGGCGGATATGCGGAGGATCATGCTGGAAAAAGAGCTCCACCAATTCGTCATAGCCAGAGATATTGCCACGGAGGCAGTTTTGACAGTAACACCGGAGGACAGTCTTAAGACCGCTTTGCAAAAGATGACCGAAGCTGAGATTCGTGAGCTACCAGTGGTAAGCAAAGAAAATCCGTGGAAGGTGATCTCTATGCTGAGTCGAAAGGATGTCATCCGGACCTACCACGATGAGATGGAGAGACTGAAGGCGGGGAGGACGAATGACTTGATAGGATGAAAAAAGAAAAGATATTGGGAATGGGGAGTTGAAAAAGGTGAATAAAGCCCGCTGTCTGCTGACAAGATTGCCTCAAAATACCATGTTTCCGGATGTGAAATACAGTATTTTGCTTATTCATCTCCCAACGAAGATTTTCAAAAATATTATATGGTATTTCTGCTTTCGGATTCTTTAAGATCCTCGGTAAGTCCCTCGCTTTCTCCCGCAACGTATTCCATTCCCTTATATGAAAGTTGTACTAAAGGAGACGAGGAGAGTTCAGTTTAAAAGCTAGATCAATTGGATTTGAGGAAGGGAGCACCTCGATTTCGAACAAAAGGACATGACTTATGGAAAAAAGGAAGTGGCCAAAGCGAATCCTTCGGACATTCAGCTTTTCCTCTTGTCGATTCTGGTCGGGGTCGTTGCCGGGTTAGGGGCAGTGGCGTTCCGCGGGCTAATTGCATTATTCCACATTCTGCTGTTCTTAAGAAAGTTATCGGTAGTCTATAACGCTAATATTCATACCGCCGTCGGTCCGTGGGGTTTGTTCTTCCTTTTTGTGCCTGTAAAGGGCGCCGCTGGCGTCACCTTCCTCGTCCGGAATTTTGCTCCGGAAGCAAGAGGCCGTGGAGTTCCGGAGGTGATGAATGCGGTTTATTATCACAAAGGCATTATTCGGCCTGTTTTTGCAGTGATTTAATCGCTAGCCTCTGCCCTTTCCATTGGAAGCGGAGGGTCGGTTGGCCGCGAGGGACCCATCGTCCAAATTGGGTCTTCCTTTGGTTCCACCTTGGGCCAAATTATCAGGACGCCGGTCTGGCAGCGTATTACGTTAATCGGGGCTCGTACCGGCGGTGGAATTCCGGCTACCTTTAACACTTCGATCGGTGGGGGGCTGTTAGCGAGCGTCGTAGGGATTGGTTTTG
>DBZJ01000189.1 GCA_002311635.1 Syntrophaceae bacterium UBA1163 | reverse complement strand
TCTTCCTCCTCTTCTTCCTCTTCCTTTTCCTCTTTCTTCTTCCCTTTCACTCTTAAATTGATCTTTTCCAAACTATCATCTCCAAGATCATCGATGACCTCATTGAAAAACATGGCCAGGGAGATGACATACTCCTCGGGCAGTTCCCGGAACCATTCGATGACCCTCTCTGCTATTTCCATCTTCTCACTCGTCGAAGAGTCCTCGATGAGATCGATAGCCTTACGATAGTGTTTATTGAACGCCCGGATCATAAAACGATTCTCGCCTCCTATTCCGTTTTGAATCTACCTTATATTATTATACTTTCCTTCTCAATCGCGAACAACAAAAAATTTCCAACGGGGTTCACTCAAACCGGGTGATCTTGACTCCCAAGAAGCCCGTTTTTGAAAGGTATTCCTTGAGCAGGACCTTCTTCACTGTCCCACCCCTTTCTTTGATGCCACTGGCATGAATCAGAAAAATTCCCCCACCCTTGGGATTTCTGTCCGTCTTCTTAACTTTTATGATTCCTATGTGCCCGATGATCTCGCCAACTTTCCTCTTTTCAGGCTTTGTTGCGAAAAAAAGGATGTCTCCACTTTTCAGACGGTTCATCCCTCTCATCAGTTCATCAGGGGAGAGGATCTCTACAAAATCCTTCCCCCTTGAGCCTTCTATCTTCGTCACTCTCCCCAGCTCCGAGGTCACCTCCTTACCCCACTTTCCACTCTCCACCATATCTTCGCCGTATTCGAAACGGTCATCGTAATTTATCACCCGGCCCTCCTTGAGAACACCTTTGGAATGAAATCTCTTATCGAGGGCGATTTGAATGGCCTCCTCCGGAGTATGGCTCAAGGCCAACTCCACCACCCTGAAGGTCAGGTACATACAATCCATCCTTTCATCCACTACAATGGTCGCCTTGGACACGTACTCCCCTAACGGGTCGCTATCGTAGGGCACACCAATAAATTTCTCCGCCCAGAGAGCAATTCGCTCGCCGACGGGTTTGTCCTTCCACAGCGTTTGGAATCTTTGAATTTCTCCGTCAGTGAGTCCAAAACAAGGCTGAAGGAATAAACAAACGATGACCGGGATGAGCAAGACCTTGCTTTTTGTCATGGCTCATTTTCACCTGAAACGAGGGAAAATACAAATATTATACTTTACAACTTAGCGCCATTTTCAATGTATCAGAAATCAAAAAATTAATTAAGGGGTCAGACATGTGAATTAGAATTCCTCTCTTTTCCAGGTCAAGCGGCGGCACCCGCTGTTTTATCGAGGATTCCAGCCGTTTGAAGAATGAGAGGATGGGGAAAAGAAGATGTCCGCTCCACAGAGCAGGAGCGGAAGCGAAGTTTCGTTTGGACCAGGCCAATCCTATCTTTCAGACCCGATCCTGATGATCCCATCTACCATGATCAAGACAACGATGAGAGAATTGATAAGCACAAGTTCGGCGGCTCCTATGTACATCCCAATTACCCTTCCACAATATTCCTGAAAAAAGGAGACGGTCCCTTATTCTCTTCCTCCCAAATGTCCTACCCCTGCAAACCCCGGAAACTTCCTTGATTTCAGACTACTGAATGGGAAGAGGAAAATAAATACGGGAAAGACTGTATTTTTTGGAAGAACGTACTGTATTTTTAGCCACTTTATCAAATTGGCTCGGGAAGGCGCCGCGTAAACATCCTCGTTCGCCTTAGCCGTGTCCTGCCAAAGCGGGAACGGACTCATACCCACTTGTTCAATACCAACCCGGTCAAAAGCTTCGGATAAAAGTATGTGGATTTCGGCGGCATTCTCATTGAGGAAAGGGCAGATTTTTCAACATCCTCAACCCGTGTCGGATTCAGGAAAAAAGCTGCGGCGTACTTTCCACGATTCACTCGGTCGAGCGCCTTCGTGATATCCATCTCATACCCGATTTCAGCGTCCGGCAGGATCTTCTTGAATATCAACTCATGCAGGATGATCACATCGATTTCCCTCAGGTCGGGGTGGATTTCCGAGAGATTCCCTCCCCGATGCGTAAGGATGTACCATGCCTTTTCTTGTCTCACGAAGAACCCGAAAACGTTCTTCCTGCCGGAAAGGTTCCTACGGATGTCGAAATCGCTTGTGACCGTCTCGACGGAGAAATATCTGGAAATCATTCGATGGATATCTTTCGGAATTTCCTTAACGAGCCGGTGTGTCGGAAGGATGGTGATTCCCTCATCCTTCAAATTGGCCAGAAACATGAGAGTATAATCATACGGTTCCTCGCCCGAGGCAGATGCCTTCTTGGCCGACATTTGCCTCTGGTATTCGAGCGAAGTCTCGTATCGGTGGTGCCCGTCGGCAATAAAGATAGCCTGGCCTGCAAGTTCCTGTTTCATGATTTCTATTTCCCCGGCATGATCGATCGGCCAGAGCCGGTGGACATTACCGGAGCTATCCGTCGCTTGGAGGTGAGGCTTGGTAAGGGTCCTCATTGAGAGGATACCCGATATTCCATCCCCCGAGCTTGTATAGAGGGAGAAGATAGGGCTGGTGTTCGCTTCGCAGGCCTTCAGAAGATTCAGCCTATCCTGTTTTGGGTTCGAGTGCGTGCATTCATGAGGGTAAATACTCCCTTTGCCCAGTTCTTCAAGCCTCACCAGGCAAAGAAATCCGGGGAGTCGCTTTCTGACGCCTTCGACGGTGTAGATCATCTCATAAGCATAAAACGAAGGCTTGTCGCTGCGCGTCAATATGCCACCCTTTGTCCACGCGTCGAGATATCCTCTGGCCCGGGTGTATTTATTTTCAGCCTCATTATCTCCCGGTTCTTCTTTACCAAAATCGATCCTCACAATATTATACGGGCTCTGCCTGTACAATGACTCCCGTCCCTCGTCCGTGATGATGTCGTACGGAGGAGCAACAACTTCGCCGAGGGAAACCTTTGAAATATCATATAGCAGTCCTCTGAAGGGAATGATGTCTGCCATGGCTTAAGTCCTTGGTCGGCCTCTGAAAGAATATTTTTCCAGGATCCTGTTAGAATCTCAAAGAAAAAGTTTAAATATTTTAGCATGGGCAGAAAGGGAAAAGCAAACAAACCGGCCTGCCTCTCCTTTTATTTGACACAAAAGACGATTTTTTTTATAGTGGTATTTATGCCGGAGTGGTGAAACTGGTAGACGCACGGGACTCAAAATCCCGCGGGGCTTCCACCCCATGTCGGTTCGATTCCGACCTCCGGCACCATTCTTTCAATAAATTAGCTTCTTTTAAGAAATGATCCTCGGTAGGGTTGTTTGGGGAATTTGACCATTTTTTGACTATACTTTCCGGATTGACCAGCATCTTCAGTTCTTCTTCGTCCACCAAATTGTATCGCTTGAAAACCGAAATCGTCCGATGCCCTGATGCCGCCATGATTTTGAAATAATCATGTCCGTCTTTTCTCCAATTATTGATGCAGGTATGACGGAAGTCATGGAAGGTGAAATTCTCGATCTCTGCCTTTTTGCAGACAGACTCATGAGCCTCCCTCACCGTGCTTTTGGTAATCGGTTTCCCGTTTCGGTGGAAGACTTTCTCCATGTCCAAAGATCTAACCTTCAATGCTTTCCTCAGAATTTCCATCACTTCAGGATGGATTGGAATGGATCGACCATACTCCGTTTTGGTATCCTCGGGCCGCAACCGGATGAAACCAGTTTTCATGTCCATGATTCCTACCATCGCTTCAAAATACGGTCCTTGTCTTCATAAAATACAGTATTCACCCGATTCTTTTTATCGTCTATTTTGGGTATTCCTTTAATCCAGACCAAAGGAATAGACGAATGAGCCTATTCCCGGAAAGGAGCCCTACAATGGCCATACTGTTAGCGATTTTTATTTCAATTGTCATTACGGTAACCCCCGCGATGGCTGCGCCCCCTGACGTGATGACCATTATGAATCAAATGAAGGAACTCTTTGAACCCTTACGCCCAAGCACGAGCAAACTGGTCATCACTACCGAACACAAAGGGGAGAGAGCCCAGTTTACTGCCGTCCAGGCACGGAAGAAGTTTCCGGACGGAAAGCGAATGCTTACCGTGATGCTGGAACCCGACGCGACAAGGGGCTTTGCGCTTTTAGCCTGGGAGCCGGATAAAAAACCCACTGTATTGTGGGTCTACATGCCTGCTCTCCGCAGAGTTCTTGAGCTTCGGACGGTTGAAACATACGAGGGTTTCTTCGGCACTGAGTTTACCTATGCTGACCTCGGTTTTATAGCTCTCCACGAACGATACAGGCTTGTAGGAGAGGAAGAACTCACAGGGAGACATGCGTATAAGGTTGAGGAACAGGCTCCACAAGAACAATCTTACTATTCCCGGATCATCACTTGGATAGCCACGGATTCCATGCTTCCCTTGCAGCGCGACTATTTTGATCGTGCGGGAAGACTATGGAAGACAGAACTCTTTGAAGCCTCCGTGATTGACGGCGCCCCCACGCCGGTTCGGATTTTAATGAAAGACATCCAGCGACAGTCTAGCACTGAACTCAATGTAATCTCTGTGGACAACAATGTGGAGATTCCGGACGATGTCTTTAAGCCCGAACTTCTTCGAGAGGTTGTGAACTGTCCCCTATGGCTGAAATATTGCCCCATACCCCCTAAGAAGAAATAGGGATGGATCAAAGGCTTTATGCCTTTATCCCTAGTTTGAAAGATTGACCGCGGCAAGTCTCTTCTTGATTTCCTGGGAGAGCGTTTCTTGCTTTTTCGAAGAGCACTAAACATAATTATATCAAGGGTTGATGGATCGGTTTTTGGCTGCCTGAATCTCAAGGCGATTGAAAGAAGGTGAGAAAATTATGAAAGGAGCATCGAAGTCCAAAGTGGCAACGTCTACTCTGTTCATGGCTATCCTGTGGCTTCTCGCGCCTATTGCTCAGGCTGAGGCAGGCGAGTTGGATAGACTTAGTGGTCCGCTTCTAAGTCTTACCGGAACTCTTTACCGACCTGGAGAAAAAGCGGTGGCAGGGTCGTACACTTTTGGACTCTATCTCAACGGAAAAGAGCAATGGATTTTAGATGTGAAAGCAGCACGGGATATATCAGAGTTAACACCCGGCTTGGCGGTTCTTCGTGACCTTTTCCCTTCAACTTTGAATGTTATGGGTCCGAAGAATCTTATCGCAGCGTTGGAGAATCCGGAACTTGCGGATAAGCCAATTGTCATTGAAGGGTATATCCATGTGGCGCACAATCTCATGGAGGTTACGGCAATAAGAAACATCCCCGGATAGAGCATCTCGGAGCAACGTGAGATACGGCCAAGGCGTTATGAGCGAGTAAAGAACCGGGGCGCGGAGGAGGGGACTGAGGCCCAAGCATGCACAGTGCACTCCGATTGTGCCGGAAGCGACCGAGGGATTAGCGTTTTCCCCAGGAGATACTGCGGCGGAGAGGAGCAGGCGAGCCCAACAAAGCGGCGATCGGAATTCAATTAAAAAAGGCAGGTCAACCTAAGTAAATGTGTCCTCCCCTTTCAATTGAAAGGGTTCTTTGAGGATAAAGAGGCTGCTCTAAATATGCACCATAACGGCGCCATCGACGTACACGAGCTGACCCGTGATGAAGTCCGACGCATCAGAGGCCAGATAGACAAGCAGCGAGCCTATTTCCTCAGGATGACCATAGCGCTTTGACGGGAGGTAGCGCAAAAGGACGTCTTCCTGGCCCATCCCGGTTTTACCCGTCTCCGAGAACCACGCCGGCCCGATAGCATTTACGGTAATCCCATCTCGAGCCCATTCCAAAGCCAACGCCCTGGTGAGTTGAAGTATCCCCCCCATCGCTACGCAGTATGCACTACTGTTGGTGAGACCCCTTTCCGCCAAACAGGAGGTGATATTGATGAGCCTCCCTTTCTTCCTCTCCAACATATGCTTGCCCACGGCTTGGAAACAATGAAAAACAGAAAACAGGCTGGTCTCCACAATCCGATGCCACTCGTCTTCCTTTATTTCTACGAACGGTTTGACAAATTCCGGGTCGGAGGCATTCACCAGAATGTCTATCTTGCCAAACTCGGCAAGAACCTGCTCCACCATCTTTTCAATATGAGAAGATTTGGTCATATCTATAGGTATGGCCATCGCCTTTCTCCCCAGACGCAGTACCTGCCGCACCGCTTCATCCAACTTCTTGGAGTTCCTGGCGGCAACAGCGACATCAGCTCCCGCCTCGGCGAGGGCTGCGGCGACATACTTGCTCCAGAACCGACTATCCCCGGCGACCAAAGCTGTCTCGCCCCAAAGAGTAAATTCTTCAGAGACCATGTTAATCCTCCTTTAAGGTAATAGCAGGAACATATCCAGCGGGGGCGTGTGCCGCTCCGAGCGAACCCCCATCCATAATAAATGTTTGACCCGTGATATAATCCGACGCATCCGAGGCCAAAAAGAGCGCCAGAAAACCAATTTCCTGCGGTATCCCGGCTCGCCCCACAGGGATACGCGCACCTCTTTCCTGTACTACGTTTGCTGGAATCTTTGGCGGCTCAGTCTGTGGCTGTAGGCTTGAAACATCAAACCATCCGGGGGCAATGTTGTTCACCTGGATATTGTCCCGAGCCCAGCTCCACGCCAGAGAGCAGGTAAGGCTAATGACCCCGGCCTTAGCAGCGCAATACGCGTAGTTGTCCCGTCCACCCCTGAGCCCGCCGCCGGCGGAGATATTGATCACCTTCCCGCTTTTCTGAGCCAGGAAGTGCCTTGCTACCGCACGGCAACAGAAAAAGGTGCCAGTGAGGTTAGCACTTATACTCCGATGCCACTCCTCATCCGTGATGTCCTCGATTGGCTCCAAGTGACTAGAAGGAATGCCTGCGCTATTTATCAGAATATCAATTTTCCCCATCTCCGATAAGGTTCGCTCAATCATCCGATTGACCTGCTGGGAATCGGTGACATCCGTTGGAACAGCAAGTGCCCTTTGCCCTATGGCTCTTGCTTCCTTTGCTGTCTGTTCTAAGGGTTCCACACGGCGGCCGGCAACGACAACGTCCGCCCCCCCTGCCCTTGCTAAAACCAGAGCGATTGCCTTGCCTAAACCAGTGCCCCCGCCCGTAATAATCGCCACCTTGCCCATTAAATTTCGGTTCCGCGAACCCATAGCGCACCTCCTCCGAAAGCCTAATGCAAATTCTCGATTGCGAGCTTCACTTTTGATCTGGACAAAGACACTAGCCACCCAGCTGGGTGTTTAACCCGTACCGCTCTAAGATCGCTTTGATATCATCTAAGCGCTCCTGGGAAATGGGTTGAACATTTAATCTATATTCTTTCCCAAGTTGCACATACTTTATTTTCCCATATTCATGAAAAGCCAAAAGATCCACTCTTTCTACAGATTTTAACTTGGATAGAAATTCAGCGGTCTCTTCGATTTTTTTTGTTGAATCGGTGTATCCCGGTATGAGAGGCACCCTGATGATTATCGGCTTCCCCATTGCATTGAGCTTCTTGAGGTTTTCAAGGATCGGTTTGTTTGATACACCGGTATTTTTTAAGTGTTCGTCGGGATCCATACCTTTTACGTCAAACAGTAATAGGTCCGCTTCTTCAAGAGCTTTAAACCCCTCACGGGTCGTTGTGTATCCACAGGTATCCAATGCCACATGGATATCATTCTCCTTGCACTTCCTCAGAAATTTCAGGGTGAAAAGCGGCTGGAAGGTTGGTTCTCCGCCGCCTATCGTCACTCCGCCTCCGGACTCATGATAATACTGTTCATCCCGTTTAATCACATCAAACAGTTCATCGAGGGTGAAGTATTTTCCAAAGCAGTCTAAAGCTCCCTTGTCGCAGACTTCCATACACTTCCCACAATTCGTGCATCGCTCTCTATCAATTCGAAGTCTATCGTCTTCTCGTTTTAAATTGAGAGCAATCGCATTAGCGGGGCAAGCGGCTACGCATTCTCCACATCCATTACAGTGTGAAGCCGTGAATTTGATTTCGGGGTGTCCTTTCTGCCCCTCCGGATTACAGCACCAGATGCACCGCAGAGGACACCCTTTCAGAAATACTGGCGTTCTTACCCCGTAACCATCGACAAAAGACCCATGTATGATATGGAATACCAGTCCCTGCTCGTTCTTGATTCTACTCATACTTTCATCATCTATTCGCTTTCTCGATTTCCTTGATTCTAACATTTGATTTACATGTCCCGGAACTCAATTCTCTTTATGATATCCTCCTGAAGTTCTTGGCTCAGCTCAACAAAGTACGCACTATACGTCGCCACTCTGACCAGGAGGTCTCTGTACTTTGCAGGATGTTTCTGGGCGTCTCTTAACATGGCGCTATCGACAATGTTGAATTGGACATGATACCCGCCGGTCTCACAATAAGTCCTTATCAGGGAAACAAATTTTCTGACATTTGACTCATCTTTCAACAAGGCTGGGCTGAACCTCATGTTCAAGACAGAGCCGCCGGTCAGTTTTACATGGTCTAATTTTGCTACGGATCTCAGGGTGGCGGTTGGCCCGCTCACGTTTCTGCCCTGGTATGGAGAGATGCCGCCTTCGGAGAGTGGCTCACCTCTTTTCCTTCCGTCAGGTAAGGCTCCAACGTGATATCCCAGTGGTACGTTCCCCGTAACGACAGCGGCAGCAGCGGTGGATAAGGACCCGGCAATACCCTCCACCTTGGCCACCTCGCCACTGCCATGCATGAGCACGTCATTCACTATCGAATCAACGTAATCATCATCGTTTCCAAACTTCGGAGCGGCCGTCAGTATGCATAGCACATCCTCTCCGCCTTCGAAATTCTCATCAAGTGCGTCAATGATTCGATCCATCGTAAGTCTCTTATCCTCAAACACCACTTTTTTGATTGCTGCCAGGGAGTCTCCTACATTCGGCGCCCCCGCGAGCGATGTGCAATGGGTCGCATACGGAACGGTTCCTCCGGACATAATATCGATTCCCTTTTCGATGCAACCATTAAAAATGGCGGATTGGTATGGGGACGGACAAAACTCGGCATAGAGTTGCCTATCCGAGTTTTTGTAGAGAATGGCATAAGGGATGAGCGCTTCTACCTGTTTCTTGTAGGCATCCCATACGTCGTCGTAAGATTTGAATTTTCGGGGGTCCCCTGTTTGGGGGCCAATTTGTTCGCCTGTGATCCGGGAGATACCGTTATTGAGCGCTAACTCCAACATGAGCGGCAGATTAAACGGCCCTCCGGGGATATCCTGAGAGTAACCGCCGACGGTCGGCTGGAAACAGCCGTCTACGCAATAGTCCCGTGCATATTCAATCGGTTTTCCGTCATGAAGCAATTGCTGGATGCATGTCTCATCGCTGACCCACTTAAATTTTCCCCTCAGCGATTTGGCAACTTGGCATGCTCTGATTAAAAAGGCATTGGGGGTATTTTTATGAATTCTGACGACCACGTCGTCCGCGGATAGCCCCGTGTCCTCCTGAGCATCCAGAAAAAGGTAGGATAGCTCATTGACGGCATCCCTCCCGTCTTTGGTTAACCCTCCCACTGTAAAATTGCATGTAAGAGGATGCCCACCAAAGGTTGTGACGACTGCCTCGCACTGCGGGATTACTGTCCCGTTTATTTTAATGCAAAGCAACGCAATCAACTCACGCGCTTCTCTCTTAGTAATCCTTCCTTCTTCCAAGTCTTTCTTATAGAAGGGATACAGGTACTGGTCAGCTCTTCCGAAACCGATCCCATAACTTAGTCCTTCAACGATCAGGGGAACATAGGTGAGCCATATCGATTGGATAGCCTCGCAGAAACTACGCGCCGGATTGGCCGGAACCCGCTCGCAACTTTCTGCTATCCTTTTCAATTCGGCCTTCCTTTGGCTATGGGTCTCGTCCGCAGCTAAATTCCGGGCAAGCGCTGCATACCTTCTAGCGAAATGAACCGCCCCCTCAAGTGTTATATTGACCGCCTTGTAAAAATGGTACTTCCTGAAATCCTCTATCTTGGCGAGATTCAGTTTTCCTAATTCTACATCGACTTGTTTCTTTATCCCACTTAGCCCCGTGGCAAGTACCTTCCCATAGTCGGGAATGGTGTGACCCGGATGGATGCAAGCTGCAGAAAAGGCGCCTGCTTCATGGATCACGTGATACCGTTTTCGCGCCTCCTCTGGCAACATGGTATCCCACTTTTCATACAGGGATTTTCCTCTCCAATAGGGAAGGAATTCCCTCATTTTCGCCTTTTCCTCTTCTGACAAGGGTGCAAACCTGTTCCATTCTCTGGTAGAGATCGTGTCCGCTTCTTCTAAATACCACCGCCAGTCCACTTCAGGGAGAATAGCGCCTCCGCGAACTTTACTCGTCGTTCGGCCTACGATCAACTCTCCATCTTCGATAGCAATGGTCATATTTTCTAAGACTTTGGCCAGACCCTTTGCTCTCCTGATAATAGGCAACTCGGTCTCGGTTTCTTTATAAGACTCTGTCATCCAGTAACCTCTCTCGATGCACAGAGAAGGTGAAACGAGGACTTTCTCTTTTAGCTTACTCACTCTGTCGCCGCCTTTTGCATTGCCGAGTGCCATTTTCAGCTCCTTTTTGGGACCAAGAATACTTTTTCTCGGAACGGGGCGAATCCTTCTCTTCATTCCCCTTTTTACTTAAAATTGAATCTCATCCCGTTTGAAATATTTTTTGGCCAAGCAGCCCTCATGGCTTTCATTCGCCTAACTTTCCTTTTTTCTCCACCTCTTCCAGAATCTTATCAGGAGTTATGGGAAATTCGTTGATCCTCACCCCGACGGCATCGTATACGGCGTTGGCTATGGCCGCAGGCATCGGAACAATAACCGCCTCCCCAATCCCTTTTGCTCCGAATGGTGAATGAGGGTCAAGGGTCTCCACCCAAGTGGATCTTATCGTCCGCGGCATGTCCAACGCAGTGGGGATCTTGTACTCCGAAAATGATGGATTAAGTATTTGACCTTTGTCTAACTCAAGCTTCTCAAACAGCGCCTGTCCAATACCCATGGCAATCGCCCCTTCGTCCTGTCCCTCCAGAAACAAAGGGTTTAACGCTTTACCGACATCACTGGCGGAAGTCACGTTGAGTACCTTTACGCGACCCGTTTCAGTATCGACTTCGACCTCTGCAACCTTTGCGGTAAAACCATAAGCAATCGATATATTTCCCTCGCCTGTTTTCCAGTCGAAAGGCTCGGTCTCCGGCTCAAAGTGGCCTCTACCTATAATGGGAAACACCACTTTCTTGGAAGTCAGACAAAGGGATAGAGCACCACCTTCATCTTTAAAAGACACTCTTCCATCGGGTGACCCTTTCAAGTAGATCACCCCATCCTTTGCTTCCAAGTCTTCAGCAGAGGCGTGTAGTTGATCAGCGACGACCTCGAATATCTGACGTTTGGCGTCTCTACAAGCGGCCAGTACAGCATTCCCCAGTCCGATCGTAGTCCGGCTGGCGTAAGATCCTTGATCCTGTGGAATTATGTCTGTATCGATGACAAAATTCACCTTGACATCGTCGATGGCGATCCCCAATTCTTCTGCAACGGTCTGAGAAAAAACAGTCCTCGACCCTTGTCCCGCGTCATGCGCGGCGATGAGGAGATTGACCGAACCATCTTCGTTAATCTTCACAAGTGCAGAAGAGGCATCGGGATCGTCATTACTGCTCTTAGCACCTGCAATGGAAGCACCTACGGCAAAGCCTATTCCTCGCCCAACGGGTAACCTGCCTCGTTTGTCCCTCCAACCACTGTCGTCTCTGACTCTCTCGATGCACTCTCGCAGGCCGTTGCTATCGAGTTTGTATCTGCTGGCCGTTAGATCACCCGGCCCACTCACATTTTTCAAGTAAAGATCGATCGTATCTATTCCCAAATCCCTGGCGAGCATATCCATATGAGAATCATCCGCGAGCCGAAGCTGGACACAATCAAAAGAACGCATTGCTCCGCAGGGTGGGTTATTCGTATACACCATATCGCCATCGTACCTCACGTTAGGTACCCGGTAGACGATATCAAAATAACCGACGCTGTGCATGAGAATGAGAAAACTCAATGAGTTATACGCTCCTGCATCAGCAATCGCTCGGCACTGTTTGGCGATGATGGTCCCGTCTTTTTTGGCACCCGTTCTTAACTCGAAAATCCATCTATGTCTGCCACGATCAGCAATAAATTGTTCTTCTCTCGAAAGGGTAATCTTTACCGGTTTTCCTGTTTTCATGGATAGAAGAGCAGCGCAAATCTGACAGGATACCGTTTCCCCCTTACCACCGAAACCCCCTCCAACAAAAGGTCTATTCCCCTTTATCTTGCTCACCGGTATCTTCAATAAGTGAGATAGCACGAAACGATCCAGATAAATCGAACTCGTCGATGTCCAAAAGGTCAATTCCCCATTGGCATTGAAATCGGCCAGACAATTTCGGGTTTCTAAAAAGCAGTGACTTACGTTTTGCGTCACAAACCTATCTTCCCGGACGTAGTCGGATTCTCTAAATCCCTTATCCACATCGCCAATCACATGACTCACATGGTTGCTGCAGATATTGCGCTCTGCATGCTCATGAATTCGCGGCGCACCCGGTTTCATCGCTTCCTCTGGATCGAAAACCGAAGGGAGTTCCTCATATTCCACCTCAATCAGATCCAGCGCCTCCTCAGCGATATCTTCATCTATGGCAGCGACTGCTGCAATCTCATCCCCGATATACCGTACCTTATCGAAAGCTAATGGGTACTCGTCCCTTACGAAATTGGCGAAGCCATATTGGACCATCGGAACGTTCTTGCCAGTGATGATTCCCCTGACCCCGGATAATTTTTCAGCTTTGCTGGTATCGATATGAAGGATCCTGGCATGAGGATATTCACTTGTTAAAATTTTTCCGGCCAACGTCCCGGGCAGTACGATATCATCTGTATATTTTGCTTTTCCGGTAACGATCTCCATTCCGTCTAATCGGGGAAGCCGCTTACCTATGACTGAGTAGTCCTGCATCTCTACCCCCTTTTTCACTTCTTGCGACATCCAACACCGCTTCAACAATCTTTACGTAGCCTGTGCACCGGCAGAGATTGCCACAGATGGCCTCTCTTACCTCTTCTTCGCTTGGGCTTGGATTCTCATCCAACAGCTTTCGGGCAGTCATGATCATACCGGGGGTGCAAAATCCACATTGGATGGCACCATGCTTGACGAACGCCTCCTGCAATGGATCTGGGTGAACCCCGTTTCCCAATCCTTCGATCGTTATCACTTCCCTTCTATCTGCCTCTACTCCCAATACCAAACAGGAGCAAACCGCCTTCCCGTCAAGAAGAACCGTACAGGCGCCACACTCACCCATGTTGCAACCTTTCTTCGTACCCGTTAGACCAATCTCGTTTCTGATCACATCCAACAGCGTTTTCCTAGGTTCCACTGCGATTTCATATGTCTCTCCATTCACCTTTAACCTTATCAAGCATTTCATAGTTATGCCCCCCTCATCCTGTCCGGTTCAAAATCATGGATAGAACAAAATAAAATTAATTACGCATATGAGATACTACCTTCCTTACCGATTCCTTTAACGCTCTGACTACAAGGACACTAACCATCTTCGCTCGATATTCTGCTCTTGAACGGGGCGCGGCTTCGTCAACGGCCATCTCCCCTACTTCACTCAGGAGTCCATCCTCTATTTTCTTTTTATGAAGCAGTTTTTCTGCCTTCTCGGCCCTGATGGGTGTCGGGGCAACGGAGCCCAAACCTATTTTGACATCGTCGCAGACACCATTGACATCCAGTGTCACTAAGGTCGCCACTCCCACCAAGGTCTCATCCACCGCCGTTTTCTTTGGGAGCCAAAGATAGGTCCCCCCGGTGTTTGAGGGTATGCTCGGCACCAGGATTTCTGTAAGCAACTCCCCTGCCTTAAGGCATGTCGCAAAGGGTCCTTTGAAAAACTCCTTTATCGGTATCATTCTTTCTTCTCCCAAGCTAACCGTCTTCACTCTTGCATCCAATGCAAGCAAAGATGGAGCTGTATCAGCGGAAGGGGATGCATGACATAAGTTGCCCGCGATGGTTCCCCTATTTCTAATCTGAAGCGGGCCCACGGCACGAACAGAATCCATCAGTATGCTAAAATTTTCCTGAATCATTGTAGATTGAGCTAATGCGGAAAAGGTGGTTAAGGCCCCGATTCTCAAAAATTTATTGTCATACCTTATATAGTCTAAATCAGAAATCTTCTTGATATTGACCAAGTATTTTGGAGTCTGCTTCTTCAACTTCATCTGGACGATGAGATCGGTACCGCCTGCGAGTACCTTTGCTTCATCACCGTACTCCGTGAGTAAAAAGACAGCTTCTGCAACTGTCCGAGGTTCGAGATATTCAAAATTCTTCATTTTGTCTTATCCCTTCCCTTGCGAATCTATCCGCTATTAGAATCACAAGTTCATTCCACAAAAAATAAATCCTTCACCCCGCCCGATAGACATTATCGTTCCCCGGCTCCCAAGGAATCACTATTGTGGGCGATTGCGAAAGCTACCTCTCCTTCCAAAAGGGATAAAGTCTTCTCTGAGAATATCCTGAAGCTCTTCGGCTTTCGGCCTCTTTCACGGTTTGAACTTGTATTTTTCTATAGGTACCGGCTCGGTAGAAACAACCATCTTCCCCGACTTCTCTCTGATGATCGTCCACTTGAGCCAATTCTTGTCGTCCCGATTCGGATAGTCCTCCCGGATATGTGTCCCCCTGCTTTCTGTCCTCGTCAAAGCCGCCCTTAAGGTCATCTCACCGCATACGGCGATATTCCTCGCCTCATGACACTTACCCAGACTGTGACCGTCCTTCGCCCACAACTCCGGTAATCTCTGCTGCACTTTCTCGATCTTGGACAGACCCTCCTCCAACCGCTCTTTGCTCCTGCGTAGGTTATATTGAACCCGACACATGACATCCTGTATGCCATAAATGG
>DBZJ01000239.1 GCA_002311635.1 Syntrophaceae bacterium UBA1163 | reverse complement strand
AATGAACCGCTCGATGATCAATCCATCGATATTTTTGTCCCGGCAGAGCTTAAAGAGAGATGGGAGGCTCCCAAAATTCCTTTTCATGGCGGTGAGCATGAAAAAAATTTCAAACCTTCCCCCCTCTTTGATCAAAGGGAGATTTCCCATCACCTTATCGAAAGCTCCCTCCTGACGAATAGAATCGTTCGTCTCCGCATCCCCTCCGTCCACGGAGATTTTTATCTTCTTCAACTTTGAAAACTCGGACAATCTTCTCATCATCTCTTGATCGATGGTCAGACCATTGGTGATGATTCCCAGTTCCTCAACAACCGGATGCCGGTCCAAATGAGCGAGGAGGGGAAAGAGATCGGGTTTTAACAGGGGCTCCCCGCCTGTGAGATGAATACAAGCGGTTTTGCCCCACTCCCTCAATGCATCGAGGAGATTGTCACATACCTTCTCAAGCCCTGCCCAATCCAAATCCCTCTTCTTCGAAAAATCGTCTTGGTAGCAGTGTTTGCAACGGAGATTGCAGAGATTGGTGACATGCCACTGGATGTAGAATTGTTCTTCCATCGATATCACAGAGAGATAGGTTTACTAAGAATCATTCTAAGATTGAAGCAAAAGAACTGCAAATCTATTTGTCCGTTCGTGTATCGCTACCAAGAGCATCTTTGAGCATTATAAGAATTCTCGATATTTGGATAAATGCCTATCGAAATTTCCGATTTGACACATGGGAATTTTCCAATTAATTGTTTTTTATTCGAACCTGATTTTTTGTTCGAGGAGAAAAGAAGGAGGTGAGAGCCGATGAACCGTGCTTGGATTTTTCAATACCGCGCATGAAAGGGGTGTCTGGATGCCCATGGTTTTGGGCTGACACCGTTAAGCGGGCAGGGAGTAGAACGGTTTGGTTGGACAGGAGGCTCTCATCTTTTTAGGCCACCTATCTCAAAACCTCGTTGGTAGCCGGGGTGAGCCCTTCTTCCTAACCCAAATTCAATCTCTCCATCCCTCGGTCGCCATCCACATTTAATGGCATGCTCATCTGCCGCCGGGTAGACACGAGGGTATCCCTCAATTTAAAGAGCAAATTCACTTTGAGTCAGAATGAAAGGAGAAAACATGGAAAAGAAAGATTATCGTCCGATGTGGAAGGATTTGGGTTTGAATTTAGAAGGTCATGACCAGCTCTTGGCTGTTCTTGGGAATGCCTACAAAGACATCTACATGTCCCAGGAAAATCGACCCAAGGCAATGCAATATCTTGACTTCGTGATCTCAGAAGCGCACGGGCTTCGCATAGAGGAATTGATGGAGGAGAAAAGGAAAGGGAACAAGGTGATTGGAACCTTCTGTGTCTACGTCCCTGAAGAATTGATCTCGGCGGTTGGGGGAACATGTGTGGGCCTTTGCGCAGGGGCTGAAATTGGAATTGATGAGGCCGAGAAAGTCCTTCCCCGAAACACCTGCGCATTGATCAAATCCTTTATGGGATTTAAGCTCGCGGGCCTATGTCCCTATATCCAGGCGAGCGATCTGGTCGTGGGAGAAACCACCTGCGACGGAAAGAAGAAAGCCTATGAAATCCTGAACGATTACAAAGAGACCTATGTGATGGAAATTCCTCAGATGAAAACCGAGAGAGACCGGGCTCTCTGGAAAGGGGAGGTCCTTCAATTTAAGGAGCGGGTCGAGGAGATTGCTGGCCGAAAGGTCACCCCAGAGAACCTGAGGCAGGGGATTAAGATCGTTAATGAGAAACGCAGAGCCCTTCAACGACTGAGCCAAATCAGGAGAGCCGCTCCTCCCCCTATTTCGGGGCTCGACGCCCTGCTGGTCAATCAAATCTCTTTCTATGATAATCCCCTTCGATTCACCAGAAACATCCATACCCTCTGTGATGAACTTGAGGAGCGTGTCAGGAACGGGATGGGGGTCGCGAAGAACGGTACGCCACGGATCTTGGTTTCGGGGTCTCCCATGGCCCTTCCCAACTGGAAAATCCCGTATGTTGTTGAAACGAGCGGAGCCATTGTCGTGGCTGAAGAGTCTTGTGTCGGGGAACGAAGCACGCGGGATTTGGTGCAAGAGGATGGAAAGAGTTTGGATAAGATGATCGATGCCATTGTGGACCGGTATATGAAGATCGATTGCGCCTGTTTTACCCCGAATGAGGAGAGAATAGAACATATCCTCGACCTCGCCCGAGATTCTAAGGCGGACGGGGTGATCCATTACAGCATCCAGTTCTGTACGCCTTATTCGGTCGAGTCCTACAAGGTCGAAAAGACTCTTCAACAAAAAAATATTCCGGTTCTCAAGATCGAATCGGACTATGGCATGGAGGATGTGGGGCAGCTGAAAACCCGCGTCGAAGCCTTCCTCGAAATGGTAAAGGGCTAACGTGCGAACTGCAGGAATCGATATCGGTTCGAGAACCGTTAAATTGGCCATCGTGGAGGAGGGGGAAATCATCACCTCCTCTATCGCTGACACGACTCATGATCCTCTTGAACAATGCGAGAGGCTCATGGCCCAGACCTCTTTTGACCGGATACTGGCTACGGGCTACGGAAGGCATTTCTTTGAGACCCACTTCGATGTCCCCACGGTGACGGAGATCAAGGCTTTTGCCCGGGGGGCGAAAGAGATTTTCCCGGGCTGCCGAACGATTCTGGATATTGGAGGCCAGGATACGAAGGCAATCGCCTTGGATGAAAAAGGAAGGGTTTTCAAATTTGAGATGAATGATCGGTGCGCTGCCGGAACGGGTATGTTTTTGGAAGTCATTGCCAAGACGCTGGGCTACGAGCTGGGGGAGTTCGGGAGGGAAGCACTAAAAGGAGAGGGAACCATTCAGATTAACAGCATGTGCACGGTATTCGCTCAATCCGAGGTGACTTCCCTGCTGGCTAAGAGACAGAAAAGAGAAAACATTGCGTATGGCATTCATGTGGCAATCCTAAACCGAACCCTTTCACTCTTAAAGCGGGTTTCAACGACACCCGATATCGTTTTTGCGGGAGGTGTGGCAAGAAACCCCTGCCTTAAATACCTGTTGGATGAGGCACTGGTGCGCAAGATAAAAGTCCCCAAAGACCCGCAGATGGTGGGTGCCTATGGGGCAGCGATGATCGCCGGGGATTCCATTGAAATCGACCGTTCAATATATTAATATGGATTACTTCCGCAAAAGATCCGTCTCACCCAAAATCCTAAACAAAGGAGGAGTCAAGAAAGATGAAAAAAAGGTTGGTCTGTATTGGAGTTCTTCTAAGTTTTATGATTTCCTGTCTGCTGGTTACGGGTGCTTTCGCCGCCAAAGACACCATTGTCCTTGATGCTTCTTTCGGCAAGGTGACATTTGACCACAAAAAGCACAGCGAAACACTGAAGATTGATTGTTTGAAATGTCACCACACCTGGAAAGCAGGTGAAACATCCGGCAAGAAATGCACAGAATGCCACAAGGCGACCGCGGAGGGGAAAACGCCGTCCCTAAAGGATGCGTTTCATCAGACCTGCAAGGGTTGCCATGATGAATTAAAGAAGGCTAGCAAACCTGCCGGTCCAACTGGATGCACACAATGCCACGTGAAGGGAAAGTAGTCTGAGATTTTCTGAAGACGGATAATGGGAGAAAAAAATGGGAGTCAAGATTTTCTTGATTCCCTTTTTTTTCTCTCCGTTGAACGAGTTTAAGACCTTATCCTCTTTTTTTACAAAGTCCCTCCGTCAATTCGGATAAAAGGGATGTTTGGATTTTCAGGATTGGAGATTGGAAAGAAAAGGCCACTGTTTGCATCATGCGTCTGATTCCTATGGCGTTTATCCATTTTTGAGGCGAAGAAATACTACATTTTTTTGCAAAAAATGCAGAATTCACCCTATTTACTTTTGAACACAACTCCGGTAACGTGGAAATGGTCTTAATATTCTTAAACTGGAAGGAGGCAGAGGAATGGCAGGGAAGAATAAAACAAAGAAAGTTCAATTTGAATTCCTGGCACCGGACGCACAGAAGGTCTACCTGGCAGGAAACTTTAATAATTGGGATGCCAGCGCGAACGTAATGAAAAAGGACAAGAAAGGAATATGGAAGACAGTACTCGCTTTGAGACCGGGGAGATATGAATATCGGTTTCTTAAAGACGGCAACTGGGAAAATGACCCTGCTTGCTGCGACTGTGTTCCGAACGAATTCGGAAGCCAGAATTGCGTTAGAATCGTGGAGTGATCGTCAGGAACCAGTCTTTGTCTCCCTTTTAAAGTATAACTTTTGGACTTTTCCCGTTTGGTCAAAGACGACGCTTACCAATTCCCATCCCTCTTTTCCGAGTTCGTTGAGTCTCTCTTTATGTGCAGGGGGATGCAGTGTCGAAGTCTCCTTGTCGGCATCGGTGAAATAGAGGTATTCCCATCTAGCCATTCTAAGTTCTCCTTTCTTTTTGTCACCTCTTGATTATGTCCAGCTGCAATAAGTATCAAGAGCCTTCGGCGGTTTGAAGGCAAACCCGGAAAAAGGGCCGGCATGCAATTAATAACGCAGAATTCCTTTGTAGTGGCTATCTCCCCACGTTTCACGACTCGAGTCAATACCGTTCTTAGTT
>DBZJ01000112.1 GCA_002311635.1 Syntrophaceae bacterium UBA1163 | reverse complement strand
GCGTTAGACGCACTACACTAGGGACCCATAAGCAATAATGTCAGGAACTCTATGCTATTGAAATTGCACAGGAACCCTGTTCAAGAGGACGGCTCGAGAAGAGAAGAATTGGCCTCACAGACAGCGACTCACTTTGAGTTCATAAGCAGGTAGGTCGGGAAGTCCGGCATCTGAAAGGTCCCGGGTGAAAAGATTTCTGAAAATAAGGGAAAATCCGCGCATCATTTTTGGGATTTGTGTCATCCGGAGGGTCTAAAGTGGTTTCTTCCAAGCTCTTCAAAACATTTGTAATTTTTTGGCCGCTGTGCTATAAGATGCTGATCAGTTGAAGAAGGGAGTTTTTGAATGGAGAAGGAAGAATTGGTATCTTCCGAGGAAGAGAAAAAACAAGGTCCTCCTGGTGGAGATTCAGAGAGAAGAGACGAAAAGGAGCTTCCCCGGAGGGACGAACCCGAGGATTTTCAAGCGCTTTATGAGGAGAGCCTGAAGACTTTGGAAGAGGGTCAGATCCTCAGAGGAACGGTCATTGACATTACTCCGGACCATGTGACCGTGGATGTGGGGTATAAGTCGGAAGGACAGATCCCCATGCAGGAGTTCTTGAGAAGGGATAAGAAAGTCGATGTAAAGATCGGAGACCACATCGAGGTGTTTCTGGAGAAGAAGGAGGGTGAAGAAGGGTTATTGACGCTGTCGAAGGAGAAAGCAGACAAAATAACCGTTTGGAGGGACATCAGCAGATCCTGCCGGGAAGGGGAGGTCATCGAAGGGGAGATTGTTGGCAAGGTAAAAGGAGGACTTTCCGTAGATATAGGCCGGATTCTTGCTTTTTTACCCGGTTCTCAGATTGATTTAAAACCTGTTCGGAATCTGGATGCCCTGATCGGCCAACGATTAAAGTTCAAGGTGATCAAGTTTAACCGGAAGCGGAATAACATTGTTCTCTCCCGGCGCGTACTTCTCGACGAAGAGCGGAAGCGGTTGAGAGACGAAACCTTAAAAAATCTGAACGAAGGAGACATTGTAGAGGGGACGGTGAAGAATCTCACGGACTACGGGGCCTTCATCGATCTGGGCGGAATGGATGGTCTTCTCCATATCACGGACATCTCCTGGGGAAGGATTGGGCATCCTTCGGAGAGACTCTCTGTCGGAGATCGGATCAAAGTGAAAATCCTTCGCTTCGACCGAGAGAAAGAAAAGGTTTCGTTAGGGTTGAAGCAGGCCCTGCCCGATCCCTGGGAAACAGTGCCCCAAAGATACCCCGCGGGTTCCCGCATCAAAGGGAAAGTCGTGAATCTGACGGATTACGGAGTCTTTGTGGAGTTGGAAGACGGAGTCGAAGGGCTTGTCCATATCTCAGAGTTGACTTGGAGCAAGAAATTCAAACACCCCTCCAAGGTCGTCCACATCGGTGACACGGTCGAGGTGATGGTCCTTGACTGTGATCCGGTCAAACGCCGAATCTCTTTGGGGATGAAACAGGTCGAGCCCAACCCATGGGCCTTGATCGAGGAGAAATATCCGGTGGGGACCAAAGTGGTGGGGAGGGTAAAAACCGTCACCGATTTTGGGATCTTCATTGGATTTGATGAAGGCGTAGATGGGCTCGTCCATGTCTCCGAGATGTCATGGACAAAAAAGATCAAGCACCCCGGTGAACTTTATAAGAAGGGGCAACAAGTAGAAGCCGTGGTCTTGAATATTGATCGCAAAAACGAACGCTTCTCGTTAGGCGTTAAGCAACTGACGGCTGATCCGTGGAAGGACGTTGCTCGGCGATATCGGAAAGGAGAGGTGGTCGCGGGAAAGGTCACCAATGTGACCGATTTTGGCGCCTTTGTAGAGCTGGAAGAGGGGATTGAAGGGCTGGTCCATGTTTCGGAGATCAGCCGGGAGAAAGTGGAGAAACCCTCGGATGTCCTGAAGGTGGGGGATACCCTATCGGCCGTGGTTCTTCACATTGATCCCCATGAACGAAGAATTGGCCTTAGCATCAAAGGGCTAAAGGAAAAGACCGAGAAGGCGGAGATCGAAAAATACATCTCGGACCAGGGGTCCACTTCCCCCAGTCTCGGAGAATTGATTCAGGAAGAGATGGAAAAGCGAGGAGGAGAACTGCCAGCCAAAAAAGAGGGTACCAATGAGCAATAACCAATTATCAATCAGCATAGTCGATTGAAGATTGGTCATTGATCATTGAGCACTGAATTCTTTCCTCAAACCCGCTTGACATAGATATTCTTCACGATATCCCTATCCAACGCGAGCGTTGTTTCTCCAATCTGCAGGACATAGGAAGGGTTTTTCTGGTGCATCCTGAGAATGCTTCCCGGGACGATCCCAAGGGTGCTCAGCCGGTCGAGCCTCTGGTGTGATTTGGGCGCGATAAAGACGATTCGTCCCTCCTCGCCCAAACCTAATTCATCAAGAGGGGTGACAAGAGGTTTCATCTCTTTTTTGAATTTTGCGCAACACCCCCCTCTCGGAATGGGTTTCCCATGAATGCAGGTCGGCGGATGGCCGAGAAAGGTGCAGACGCTTTCCGTTACTCCGGGGCTCAGAATGTGTTCGAGTTTACAAGCTTCTTCCTCCACTTCCTCCTCGGACATCTCAAAAATCTCATAGAGGAGCCTCTCTGTCAAACGGTGACGTCGAACGATCTCCCTCGCCTTTTCCTCCCCACGCTCTTTGAATATCATCCGTTTCCCTTCTATTTCGAAGAGATCGTCCTTGATCATCTTGCGGAGGATGGATCTTGCTTCAATGTCCTGGGTTGTCTCAAGGAGGTGGTCCATATCAGAGACCCCTTCTTCCCTTAGGGTCCAGACGAGTTCGAGGAGTTCGTCGATCCGGTCCTCTTCCACTCCGTCAACGGATGCGCCCATCCTTTGATGTAAGCCTCTTTTATGTTCAGATTCTTTGGTCATGGCTTCGCCTTTCTTCTCCATAAGGATTTTAAGAAATCGACGATGGTCGATTGTTCCTTATAGCTATACCCACAGTGGGGACAGCAGAGGAGATTACAGTTCTTTGAAAGAAGGCAACCCGAATGGCATTTCATCTCCTCGGGAGAAAATTGCTTCCCACAGAGGGGGCACCGGTAAGCGGTAGGGTTCTGCATATCACACTCCAAAAATGTTTAATAAAAAATTTACCATTCCACCCACTCCAAAAGCAACGGGGATGATCACCGCCGATATCCACAAAGCTTTTTTTAACCCTCTCTCTTTGATCATCATAAAAAACTGGGCAATGCAGGGGATGAAAAGAGTGATGGTTACCAGGCTGACCAGGATTTGATGGGAATTGAGTTGGCCCTCTTTGGACAAAACGAATAGGCCTGCTGCTCCATAGTCCCTTCGAAGAAACCCGATGAGAAAGGCTTCCGTCACCTTAGCGGGGAGACCCAGGAAATGGACGATCAACGGGGTGGCAGCCCTTTCTAAAAGGGTTAAGACTTCTGTTTTGTGAAGTACAAAAAGAATCACGGTGCCCAGAATGAAAAGGGGAACCGCTTCTTTCAGGTACCATTCAATCCGGGCCAGGGTCTTGACGATCACATTGGAGATGAGAGGAATCCTTAAGGGTGGAATCTCCAAGATGAAATCAGAACCTTCACCCGGGATCACCCGCGATGCCAAATAACCTACCAAGATCAGAATCCCAGCGATAATAAATATCCATGTGAAGAGGTAGAGGGCAGGAAGGCTTGCAAACATTCCGAGGGTGACCCCTAATTGGGCAGAACAGGGTACGGCAAGCGCTAAGAGCAGCGTCACAATGGTGCGATCCTTTTCAGTCTCCAGAATTCGGGTGGTCATGGTGGCCATGGTGTCGCATCCGAGACCCAGAACCATGGGCAACACCGCCTTACCATTTAACCCCATCTTTTTGAAGATTTGATTGGTCATCACGGCCAGTCTGGGTAAGTATCCCGAATCCTCCATCAGTCCAAAGACCAGAAAGAAACAGCCCACAATGGGGAGAACGATCGCAATGGCATACGTGAGAGCCATGGTGATGACGCCATAGGGGCCAATGAAAAATTCTTGAATGAAGGGGATAGGGACAAAGCGCTGGAAGAGAGTGGCGACGGGTGGAAGAACCCACCTCCCAAATAGGGTTTCCTCTAGGAATTTAACGCTGGTTTGTGCCCCGAAGACCCCGACAAATTCGTAGGTGCCCAAGAGGACCAGCAGAAGGATGGGAATCCCCCAGATAGGATGAAGGGAGAGGTTTCCTAAAAAGGAGGAGATGGACTTAGGCGCCTCTCCTCGCAGCCCCATTACTTTCGACAAGACTTCATCCACCTTTCGGAGTCTGGCCTGATTGATCAGATAACCGATCGAATCAGCAAGATGAACCTGGATCTCCTGGCGGATTTTCTCAATTTGCAAGACATTGTTTTCCGAAAGATTCGTGTGAAGCCATTCGGCAAGGCTCTCGTCCCCGGAGAGCAGCATGAGTGCTAAAGACCGCTTGGATATAGTGGCTTCAGGAAGGAGAGAAGTTATTTTTGAGAGGCCGCCTTCAATGACATCTGGATAATTGACCGAGATCGAAGAGGGCGGGCGGGCCTGGAGATTTTCTTTGATCTTCTCAAGGCCTTTTTTTCTGGTGGCTACGGTTTTCAGGATGGGAGCGTCCAAGATCTCGGACAGCGTCTGCATGTTAATGTCGATGCCTCGGCTCTTTGCCTCGTCCCACATATTCAAGAGGACGATGAACGGAAGCCCCATCTCCAATAGTTGAAGGGAGATGAGAAGACCCCGACGAATATTTTTCGTATCGATGACCTGGACCAAACAGCTCTTGGGCTCTTTGAGGAGGATGTCCCGGGTCACTTTCTCATCTTCTGACATTGGAATAAGGGAGTTGACCCCGGGGGTGTCAAGAACCTGAAACTTCTTTCCGTGAGCGGACAAAGTGCCAGTGGAAACTTCCACGGTCGTCCCGGGATAGTTTGAGACGGTGACGTATTTGCCCGTGAGATAATTGAAGATGACCGACTTGCCGACATTCGGGTTTCCAATGAGAATCAATTTTTCCCTGGAGACATCGGTCCATCTTAATGTTATTTTGCTGGGAGGTGTCATCCGCTAACTCTTTCTCCTGACGGTTCCTCTCTTCCGGTTGCATTCCTCACAACGACCGTAGAGTTCCAGGCGATGATCAGAGATCTTAAACCGGTGACGTTGCGCAATTCCATTCTGAAGGGTTTCAAGCGTTTGGTCCTCGAATTCAATGATCTTTCCGCAGTCGAGGCATATCAGGTGATCATGATGGTCCCCTTCCGAACTGGGTTCATAGCGGGTCTTCCCGTCGCCAAATTTTCGTTGGGTTGCCAAACCGAGACGGGTGAGCAGCTTCAGGGTGCGATAAACGGTCGTGTAGCCGATCTTAGGGTTCGTTTTGACGACCTGCGCATAGATCTGCGCGAGGCTCTTATGACCGGAAGAATTCAGGAAGGTATTGAGTATTTCTTCCCGTTGTCGGGTTGCGTTCAGCCCCTCTTTGGAAATCCTTGCCTTAAACAAATCGGCCTTCATCGGCATGCCTATTTGAAATTGAATTTCAATTTCATATTAACCTATCCCCTTTCATTTGTCAATTCTGGCCGGCAAAGTGCCCCACAGGCTCCGCCTTGTGGGGGGGCAAAGGGGCACAATATTAAAGAGAATTCCTTTCCGGGGAGCCCCGCCCTGTGGGCGAGGAGCTTCAAATTGACCTTGCTTTTGCGCTCTGTTAAGATTTTTTTAAGGGAGCGAATGCAACCGATGGCGTCTCATATTAGTCCGAGTTTAGAAGTGTACGAAAAGATTATCACCCACAACGACTTTGATGGTATCATCAGCGCCTCTGTTTGTTCGTGGGCATTGGGAATTCAGAAGGTGCTGTTTGCGGGTCCGCTTGCCATCACCCGCTCTCAAATCACGATCACCGAGAAGGATGTGGTCTGTGATTTGCCATACCCTCTGCAATGCGGACTCTGGTTCGACCACCACGAGGGAAATCTCCAGGAACTGGCACTCCGCAAGATCGATCCAAAATCCGTTCCTGGCCGATTCGATTTGAAACCAAGTTGCAGTCGGGTGGTTTTTGAATATTTTTCTGAAAGAGGGGATCTCCCCGCCTATTTTCTGGACGCGGTGGAGGAGGCGGATGTCATCGATAGCTTTTCATATTCTTCGGCAGAGGATTGGAGAAGAGAAACCCCGGGGAGGGTGATTGATTTAACCTTAAAGGTCTCTTTTCCATCGGCCAATGATCAGGCGAGCTACATGAGAAATTTGGTTCAACAACTTCGAGACCGTCCGATTGAGGAGGTGTCTCATCTCGATTTTGTTCAGAGAGGGTTGAAAAAATATAGAGAGGAAGAAGGACGGATGCTTCGAATCATTGAGGGTGCTTCTTATTTCGGCGATCAGGATGAGAAGAAAGAGGTGGTCGTCATCGATCTCACCCCTTTCCAGCGGAGGCCCCACGTCATCAGAAACCTGGCCTTCTTGATCTACCCAGAGGCCTTGGCGGTTTTGGAAGTCTATAGTTTGATGGATCATCAGGGCGTGAAGAGTAACGACATGGGGGTCTCCATGTCCCTCTCTATTAACGGAAACAGACAAGACCGGAATAAAAATATCGGCGAGATCATGCGAGCGCTCAACATCGGAGACGGTCACCCGGGAGCGGCCGCAGGGACGGTTCAGTGTAAATCGAAACAGGAGATGCTGAAGAAGAAGAAGGAGCTGCTCGAACAGATCTTTACACTCTGGTCTTCCCAATGAGGCAAACCAAAAACCTTATTTCTGCATTGCCCGGTATGGATCCGGAT
The DNA here is from genome assembly GCA_002311635.1 of Syntrophaceae bacterium UBA1163. Taxonomy (GTDB): domain Bacteria; phylum Desulfobacterota; class BSN033; order BSN033; family UBA1163; genus UBA1163. The sequence continues at coordinate 2,855 of DBZJ01000112.1, read as the reverse complement.
AACCGATGATTGGCGAGCTTCTCGCCAGTCCTGTACCAAGAAAGACAGAGGGTATCGTGATGGCCGTCTTCGACGAGTTGGGATCGTTATTTCTTTTTGCGCTAGGGATAAAGCAGTTTCCCTTTTCTTGCCAGGATCACATGTTCTTCTTTCTCAATGTGGGGATGGTGGCATCGGGTGCAGGATTTCAGGGCATTCTGCCTCGCTATTTTGCCACCTTCTTGGGCATTTGCACCCATCATCATTTCTTGATATTTTTCACCCGGGCCATGACAGGCTTCACACCCGACATTCTTTTCTAAGTAGGTTTTCTTTTCCGGGTCATAGCCGGTAGCATGGCAGGGAATACATTTGGTTGTATCCTTTTCATTTTTGATAAGAGAAAAGGCCTCTGTTGTCATGGGGGATTTTCTCCAGGCGTTGATCTTTTCCTTGTTAAGATCCTGATGGCATCCGATGCAAAATTCGGAGCCGACATAGCCTGCCTCTTCCTGGACAAAAAGGGTTTTCTTGGGGACGGCTTCCTCGGCTAACGAAGGCGCTGTCTTTTCCCAGTTTCGAATAAAGGCCACCAGTTGATGGATCTGTTCTGGATTGAGCGGGCCTCCTTCCGTATCGCTTAGGGCAACCATTCCCGTTCCGGGGATTCCCCGTTCAATGATTTTATAAAGGATCGTGTCATTGACGGCCTTCAGATAGTTTTTTGAGTTGATTGCACGGATTCCCCTTTGAGGGGCTCCGTTCTCCCCGTGGCATCGGGCGCAATGTTTCTGGTAAAGAATTTTTCCTTTTCCAGCGGCCTCCAATCTCGTCTGTTCCGCCTCGACTCTGACACGATGGGGCTCCAGGAGCCAATAGACGGTCAGGAGGGCAGCCGTGGCCACTGTCAATATCGTCGCGATCAATATCTTCTTTTCCATTAGGTTCTCTAACATCCTAAGCCTTGACCAGCTGGGAAGGGTCGAACTTATTTCTTTCAATCCCGCCGACTGTATCAATGACGACGTTTCCAGCCACAATTTGAAGCTTATAAAGATCTAATGGGCGTGGAGGAGGGCCTGCAACCACCTCTCCAAATTGGTTGAATTTAGCTCCATGGCAAGGGCATTCGAATTCTTTAAGAACCGCGTTCCAGTTAACGATGCAGTGGAGGTGGGTGCAGACAGAGGAAATGGCTAAAAATCCTCCTTCTGTTCTCACAATAAAGGTTCTCTCCTTACGGAATGGAATAACCTCGCCCACTTTAAAGTCGGTCACCTTACCGCCGATAAAAACGGTTTCAATTTTCCCTCCCTTTCGCCTCGGCCAGAGAAAGGCAAAGGTGCCGGCAATCAATTCGCCGACCACCACAGCCGCTGCGGCAATCCAGACATACGCGATAAATCTCCTCCGGGAGATAGGTTTCTTGTCAGCCTGTGAACCGGGGTCCTTTTTCTCTTTCATCATTTCCATGGCAGGACAAAACTCCAATTGGGTCCTCTAAAGAGGGACCCGATCATTGTGAAGATGAGGGCTCCGAAAATGAATAGGGTAAATAAAGTAATCAATGTTCTCCGTTTTTCACCGCCGATAAAGATTTGATTAAGAAGAGACGTGAATCTGGTTTTTGGCTTCCTATCGATATAGGGGATCAAGAAAAGCCACACGAAGATAAGTAGAGGAAGGATAATGGCTGGAATCACAGGCTTATTCGTGTAATGGATTAGTTCCTGAATTCCTGTAAAATACCAGGGTGCCTTTCCGGGATTCGGGGTCACGAGGGGATTTGCAAGATCTTCTAATGGGGCATCGAAGAAAAGGGAGATCAGTAAAAGGGCGAAGGCGACGGCTAACGAGCAGATCGTTAGAAGGATGATGTAATGCGGAAAGGTCTCCACCGTATCTTCTGGAGCCTTCTCCACCATCGGTGAGGTCCCTTCGACAATCTCCATGAGGCCGTAGGTCTTGTTGGGATCCTTGACGAAAAGTTTTTCCTGATCCTTGTCCATTTTAAATTTCACCCTTCGTATTGAATCCGGATTGTCCCCTCACCCCAGGGTGAGGGGAATACTAAATTCCGCAATCTGCATTTCGAAATCCGCAATATTACAATGGTCCCGATATTCCTCCGTCTTTTCTCACCCTCCAGAAATGGACGACCATCAGGGCACCCAGTATAAGAGGGAGCTCAACACAGTGCACGACATAAAAACGAAGCAAGGCCTCATGGCCCACTTCATCCGCTCCCAGAAGAAAAAAACGAACATTATTTCCAATGAAGGGAGTATAGGTCATGATGGTCGTTCCTACGGTAATGCCCCAATAAGCGAGCTGATCCCAGGGGAGAAGATATCCTGTATAACTGAGTGCCAAGGTAAGAATGAGAAGGCCAATTCCGATCACCCAATTAAACTCCCGGGGGGGCCTGTAGGAACGCGTGTAGAATACCCGCACCATGTGGAGGAAGACCGTCACCACCATTCCATGAGCAGACCACCGATGCAGATTTCTTAAAATCTTTCCGTTGAAGATAAGGGCCAAGGCCTGCATATCAAAGTAGGCCCTTTCAACGGAAGGCGTATAATGAAACATCAGGAGTATGCCAGTGACCGTAAGAACGATGAAAAGGAGGCAGGAGATCCCTCCCAGGCAGAATGTGTAAGAAAAGCGGAGGCCGTGACGCTTAATCTTGGCTGGGAAAACATGGAGGAAAAAGTTGTTGTAGATCAACAGGGAACGTTTCAGATCAGTATCGGGCATCCCGGTTCTGAAGATCGACCGCCACACTGCCGAATCTGAGATGCGTTGTAAAATTCCCTTCTTCACCTAAAATCTCCTCTACGTACTGTCATTCTTCTATGTTGAAAAGCAAGTCT
>DBZJ01000011.1 GCA_002311635.1 Syntrophaceae bacterium UBA1163 | reverse complement strand
TTTTTCGACAGTCTCGGAAGTTATCTTCAGTTTGAAAAAGGCGCATAGTTAAGTATGAAGGTGCGTAGAGATCCTTGGTCCGATGGTATAGGCATTGGTACCCCTTAATCACCCGTTGGCATCTTCTTCAAGGTTTGGCTTCTTTTTAAACCAATAAGGATCAGGTAATTTCTTGACCAATTCTTTAAAGCCGGTGAATGGCATCATATCTTCTTGGGCCTTGTTTTTAGGCTTATATTGCTTCCAAGTTTCTCTCAAAAACTGCTGAACATTTTTATGGCAGGATAGGTTAACAATTTCACAGCCAATATAACCCCATAGTTTTTCGTCAAATAATTTCTCGGATTCGAAATATTCAAGCTCGTCAAACAGGGTCAAGGCCTTGTTCAATGCTCTTTTGTTTCCGGTGTTCAATTCGAAAGGTTGATTTGCCTTAACTTTCTCGTAAAGCTCATACACATCTTCCTCCAAAAATTTCTCGTAAAGTTTATTGATTACCTCCTTTTTTCTCATTGAGCGGTCATCTTTATAGGTTTGTATTGCTCCCGTAACATTTCTGATTGCCCAAAAAACTCCTATTATTGCCGCAATTGCCCCTATTATTGTCGCCAAAGAGACGTAAAGGGAACCTATCTTCGTGGCCGTTGCTGCACCGTAAAATTTCCAGCAATAGATTATCAACGCTACAGCAAAAGCAAGAACCATCACAAGAACTTTCGGCACGGATTTCATAAAAACAATCTTCCTTTCAACCTTCCCCTTGCCGCCACTCACTGACCTGTGAAGGCGATTAAGAGGGATAAAATATCCACGGGGCATAGCACCTAACGCGTGTTATCAATTTCTTTTTATAATATACATGGTTTTCAGAAATAACAAAACGGAAAGTTTCGGGAAGTGCTGTTTGAGCGCACACCAACTGCCGCTCTCCTTGCAGGCAGTCGGTGTGTTCAGCAAATATCGAAACGAGCCTCAAAGGCGGGAACTGCGATAAGCCCTCAGTTCTCCACCCGGAGCGCGCGATCTCTATTCTTTAAAAGGAACAATTGTGTGGAAAGTGATAGGGTTTGCGTGTGGACTGGTATGAACTTTTCAATTGGCCCCCCCTCTGAGCTTACCGTTTGATGCACATCCGAATATCATGGCAAAAATTAGATGTCAAGAAGAAAGATTTCACAATGTACCTTTTTGAGAACTGAATTCATTATAGAGTCATGCCCTTTTCCTGCCCTGTTGGACCGACGGGCGAAGCTGCACCCAATACTAAGATCCGAACTTAAAAGGGAAATTCTCTTCCCTGAGGGACAATTTTCATCCACTTTGCACTCTTTGTCAGTTTTGAACATTATTCTTAGAAGAGTCTTTTTTTCGACAATAATAGCTTACCTATTAATATCAATAGCTTATGCTCGTTATCATTATACTTTTCTGGTTGGCAGAGGAATTGCAATGTAAAAAGAAGGTTGACAGTTCTATGTGGTGTTGATAGGTTTAATTAAGAAGCAGTAAAAAAGGAGGGACGTTTTATGAAAAAGATTTTTCTGCTCTTGTTGACCGTTTCGTTGCTCATAGGGGGTCTTTATTCAACAGGGTGGGCTGGAGATAACCTGAGGAAGGATCCTATGTCACAAGGATGGAGTCTCGTGGATGTGCTCGTCGCCAGACCCCTTTCAGTCGCCGCCGGGATTGGTGGGAGCGCCATCTTTGTCGTTACACTTCCGTTCACGATCCCTTCCAACACTACCCACAGTGCGGCAGATATGTTTATCGTTCAGCCCTTTCAGTTCGCTTTTGATCGGGAGGTTCCGGACAAAGATATTTAGAAGGCAGTCCCTTGCAAAGGAGGGTATCGTCTCGACCTTTTACCAAATTTCCTTTACCTTGGATTCTTCCTTCAATTTGCGATGACAAAAGGGACAGACCCTTCCCTCCTGGATAAGCACTTCTTTCATCATCTCAATTAATTCGCTGTCGTCTAAGATTTGCTTGACGATATGGGGATGGGGCTTCCGGTCATACTTACGGTAAGGAAAACTACTCTTCCCACTCATCTCTTCACTCCTTTACCCCGTTAGAAATGATACCCCGCTGTTCTGCCCTGCATCCCGTGAGACGACGAAGAGCTCTGCACTGTGGTTTAGGTCGCGGAGTGATTCCGACGGGATTTCCTGCCCCGCTGGAATTTCTAACGGGGTTTGTATTTCATTATATAATTAGTTTATTCGTTTGGCAAGAAAATGAAATCGTCCGTGTTCTTGGGGCTTCATGGATGAGAAGAGGGCTTCCCTTACGGAAATTGAACGCTGAGGAGCTGATGCAGCTTCCTCCGGTCCTCCTCCAATATCTCAGTGAATTTCAATCCGTACCTGTACCCTTCCCAGTTTTCTTCCTGGTGATAATCCTTCCATATAATCTCGGCGGACGCTTCAAAGTCAGTCAACTGGAACCCTTTCGGGAACAAAACGGCAATATTCAATTTCGAACCAACCAGTATATCTTTGACCGAATTGATGAGCAGTCCCATCTCGCTCGCATTGACCACAAGTCCTCCGTGGGCGTAAGGAGCGTTCATCACCCGATACTCGACGGGCAAGTCTAAGTACGCCCTTGGACATTTCCTTCTCTCTTCGCGCGGAGCTTCCTTGTCCATCCCTCATCCCCCTAACCCTGTTAAGTCATTCTCTCATCCCATTTTCTGACGGGTCGAAGCGTACGCAAAGCCTCGAACAGAAGGTTTCGAACAGGCACCCCTCACACCACGGTTGGACTGGAAAACAATGCCCTCCCTCGCCTTCTCCCCTCCCCATCGACGCCATTGGCTCCTCCACCATCCGAGGGTTCCGAGGAAAAGCGGCCTTTGCAAAAGATTGAATTTTCATATCTCCCGTCGAACTCCCGCCTTGATAATAGTCGGAATGGGGATCCACGACGCCCAACCGGGAGGCGACCCTGTAAAGACCTTTTCCTACAGCGATGGGAGTATCGGAAAAATCGACCTCCACCACATTCCGAATCAATTCGTTGACCCACTGGATCGCCCTTCGGCTGCTCTGGTGATCCATATGAGGAATCACTTGAATCAACGCTTCCAAATCAGAGGCGCTCCATTTATTTCTTTCAAGAATCGCATTTCCGATCTGCCGGATCTTTGGGAGTGCCCGACGAAATAAATCTCTCCACTCTTCTCCCGATGCAAAGGGTGTCCCTTCAAGGGCCGGTATCTCACTCAGGGAAACATTCGGCCGGGCAATGAGTCCGAATACCCTCTTGGTGTTTTCCAATGCCGTGACAGACGGCTGCCCCTGCTCAAACCGGCAATGAACCAACAGGGTCAAAAGAGCATGAAACGAATCCTTAAATTCACCATTCTTTTGGCGCTCCTCAAACCATATCGAAAAAAAATCACGCGGTTTTTCGTAATAAGCCTTCACTGCATTTCTAAAAGATTCTATCCATGCGAATGAAGGAGCTGTCTCTTCCTCCGCCGTCTCTGCCTCCTCCCCTTCTTCTTCTGGGATCTCGGTGACACCCTCTGGCAGCTGAAGGGCGTCTTGGGGCTCGGATGCCCCCAAAAGCGGCGCTTCATTCACTTCCTTCCCGTCAGAGGCGAGATCTATGTCCCCTAAAGCCGCCCCTTCCTCCGTCTCGTTTTCCATCTCCACCAGCGCAGACGAATCAGATCCCACCGCAGTTTCCTGGCCAAGGGCTCCTTTCGGCTCCTCCGCCCCTGAGTGAGCGTCTTTTTCGAGCTCACTCGAGGAAGTTTTCATGACTTTTTCCAAGGGCTCAAGGGTCGGGGAAAGGGCGGAGGCACGTGTGGCGAGACTAATCGCCCGGGCCCTCTTTTCAAATTCTGCAGATATCCGGGGAAGACGTCCCTCTCCTGTCGGCACCTCGATCCACTCCCTCTTTCTCCTTTTGTCAACGGCTGGGATGGGCTGCCCCGAAGCATTCTTAAAGGCGATGGAAACCCTTTTAATGAAAAGGTCTCCTTCGAAGATTAACTTAAACGGGGACGCCTCTCCTGGTGGGAGCGGGTTAATGGCAAGGGGAGTCTCTTCAAAGGCGATGAATTCGTCCAGGTCTTCAAAAAGTTGAACGAGAACCCAGGTGTCGGTTAAAGTCTGATCCGATATGTTTTTCGCCCTTCCCGTAACGCTCCATGCCCCCCTTTGTGTCTTTCGGAGAGAAGAAGACTCTAAGGCCAGTTGATGAGGGGTCAACTCCTGAAATTCGAGAGAAAGGGGAGGAAGGTTTCTCCTCTCTTCAACCGAGACCCTTGCCCCAAAGGACCTAAGCGTCTTCGCGAGGGCATCCGCTTTCTTCAAAGAGGTATTTTTTTTGAGGATGACGGGGGAACCGTCAACGATCTTTCTCAGGAAGGGAAAGGGGATACTATAGTTCTTAGATAGATTGCGGCAGAAGGAGCCCTTTTCTTCTTCAGTGTTATCCCCGATACCGATGAGGAGGACCCTGTATCTCCCTTCTTCCTGATTCAACCAGACCATGACGCTCCTTGTCTGCCGAGCAAATTTCCCTAAATCGTGTCAAGGGAGATTCTCAGTCATCTTCTGTACGATGAGAACCTTAGGATCCTTTCTCAGCGATGCCCGACCGGGGCAGGCTCATGTTCGGCTCCTTCTTTTTAAATAATTTTTTGAAGTAGGTCAACCTATTTTTGTCCGACCCCAGGGCCCTCAAGAGGAGGTTCCTTCAATTCCCCACCTCTTTCAACAGAGTCGTCAACTGAGTAAAGTCTTTTTGTTCTATATGTTGGAATTGCAATCCATACCGGTGCTCGCCCCAACTTTCTCTGGCGGCCAAATCACACCAGACGACTTTTCCCACCGCCTGAATGGTATCCAGTTCCAAGCCCCTCACGTATAATATCTCGATCTTCAGTAAGGTGCCTAACTCGATCCTTTCTGGCAAATAGACGAGCAATCCACCCTCACTCGCATTTGCCACCATGCCTCCAAGGGGCTTTTCTCCGTCAGCCCGGGAATAATTGAGGGGCAGCTCGACGCTAAACCTCGGATATTTCCTCTTTTCAATGGCGAGGACGCCCATTTTAGTCTGTGAACCGGATGGCTTCATTTGTTTGAATTTGTTCATTCTTAGTTAGGCTCTCCGTTGTTAATGCCGAACGTAATGTGCATCATAAGCATCTTTAATGCCATTTATCTTATTTTTTCTACTAGAAACCGCCAGTTTACTCGTGATCTTGGTCGATATTTTACCAGAGATGGCTATTTTTCTGTACAGAATTGCAACTGGAGCGATATCTGATCCAATTATTTTCGGCCCTCTTTTACAAATTGTCATACTTATTCCTTCAACAAGAGGTATTGAAAACGGTCTGCGGGGACTTTCCTTTTAATGAAAGGGAGTTATTAATTCTTGATTTGATCCGAATTCACTAAATACTTTTTTTTGATGCCTATGAAATATTTTGCTTATTTCACCCATTCCGGCTTCGCCTTATAAAGTTCACCTTCTTCCGGGATCTTCTTTTCCAGCATGTCCTTGGCTTCTTCAATCTGACTTCTGCATTGATCCATTTCGCTCTTGACCTGGTCTCTTTCTTTCCGAAGATTTCCCCTTTCCGATGAACTTTTCGAGTCGTTGACCCTCTCCGTTAATTCATTGTATTTCGTTCTTAACGTTTCCAATCTATCCTGTTGTTCTCCTAATTTTCTCCTCCATTCCCCCACTCGACCCTTCCAATAGTCTTGCCCCCTCCCCAACTGATCCTGATGAGTCTCCTCTTTTCCCTTGGGGGTTACTTGTCCTTCTCCCTTTGTCCCTTCTTTATCGGCACCCGATGGGCCGATTTCTTCAGTCTTAGGTCGATATTTTTCCGGGACCTGCGTCATGTCATCCGTGAAATGGACCGCTCCTTTTTCGTCCACCCACTTGTAAATCTCGGCGAAAGAAAGTTGTGAAACCAGAAAGATGGATAAAAAGATGGATAAAATGGTAACCCAGATCCGTTTCATAACCATTCGATGAGCAATTCTCATGCCAAATACCCCTTAATCGTTGATTTTTCTTGCTTTACGTATTATAATTTGGTTAGCTAGTACGTCAAACCATATCACCTCCTTGTTTCCCCCCATTTGACGTACTGGCAGGGATCAGTTATTGCCCTCCTCTAACTGATCCCTTTTGAATTTATAGTATAAGATCATAAGGTTACACACTTTCCGACATTTTTTGTGAATAACCTGTTGAAAACTTCGATTCTTGAGCCCCATAAATGGTTCGCTCCGCTCCGTATGAGCAAAATACCCAATCTTTAAGTCAACACCATTTCAAATAATCTTCGTAGGCTACCCACCTTGTTTTAGCCCGATCCGTTTCTCTTCATCCCCCGGACCACCTCTGATGGGAATCCGAGTTGCGATACGAATTCTCTTTGGAATTGATCAAACCCAATTTTTTTGAGAAAAGGTTGGGCCATCACCCCCCTGCATCCTGCCAAGAGCGGAGGCTTCAGCCTGTAAATCCCTTCGTAGATTTGATTCAGCCATCTTTCCCCCTTGGTCATGTTGACTAAAACAATTCTGCCGCCCCCCTTCAGAACTCGTTTGAACTCCAGGAGAATGGGAATGAAGTCTTCAACGGGAAGGATGTCCAGGAGATATTGGTTCATGACGACATCGAATGCTTCGTCCTCGAAAGGAAGATGCCGGCAGTCGCACAAGTGGAGGGTATAATTCCTTTGCCCCGTTTTGCAAATCTTATTTCTTGCCTTCGCCACCATCTTCATGGAGACATCCACTCCATCCACCCACCCGTTCGGATTCCTCTTCAGAATCTCCACAAAGTTAAGTCCGGTTCCCAGAGCAACTTCCAGAACTTTTTCTCCGTTCCGGATGGCGGCGATCTCCAGTGCCCTTTGGCGATACTTAGACTCCATCAAAACTCCAAACAAGTCATAGATGGGTGCGATCCAATTGTATTTCCGAGTAATCTCTTGCTGGGTGTATCTTGCCTTCAGGATTTCTTGTTCCATGGATAGACTCCCATATCCGTGCCAGAGATCTTCCGTTCCATTCGCGGCAAGGATCAAAACAGCCTGAAAATAAATTACAGGATTTGAAGGAGAAGAGTCAAGAAGTTTTTAAGGAGGCCCTGAAAAATGACTTTTCTCTCTTGTGATCGCACCGATCAAAAAAATGATTGCGCAGAGATCTCCGGGCTTTTTCAGAGATCTTCTTACTTTCTACTCGTCGAATTAAAATAGTCCTTTATCCTTCCAAGGACAATGTGAGGGATATCTTCTTTCCGTTTGACGGTATAGATGCTGATGTTTTTTTGCCCTTCTACGGCCTTTTCAAATCGGGCTGCATAAGGATTGTCTCCAATGTGGACCGTCGTCATCCGGTTTTGAATCTGGCTAAAAAAACCGATCAATGCCTCCAAGTTTGTAATTTTCATATCCGTAATGATGAAGAGGTCCAAGTTCTTCCTCCCCTGGATTAATGGCATTAAATCCTCCAGGTCCAGCGCCGTCCCACCCCCGAAATATTTGCAAAGGACACGGTAGATGTCCTCTCGCCGGTCTGTATAATTCAAAATCTCCTTTCCCCCCATGGGGGCATCGCTGAAATTATAGACGGCGACTTTTGAGCCATTCTGAAGATAGGCATTGGCGGCGCAGGCTGCCCCGAGGACAGCATAGGAGAGGCTTTTTCGGGGATTGATCATGCTCCCTGAAGAGTCGATGGCGATCAGGCTATCGGGCGTGCCTTCGATTTTCCCCCTTCCCTTTCCCTCTCTTTTCGTCCAAACCTGAGTGATGCCCGGCATAATCTTGCCAAAACTGGTCCAGATATCCACCTCTTGAAAAGGGGATCCAATCTCCCAGGGAGAATGGGAATAGGGATGGAGGGATCCTTTCTTTTCTAACGGGACTTTCTTCACGGGAATCGAATAATTTTCCGCCAGCTTCATATAGAACAGGACGTCCGCATCCAGGGGATTCCCGTGCCCCCTTCCCATCCCCCCTTCCCTTCCATAACCTGCCCCTGTGAGCTCGTCAGAAAAGTCTTCCAGGACATCTTTGAATTCGGACAGATCCAAGGTCTGTCTGGCATAATCTCTCAAGCCCTGATCGATCTCCTCGTTGGAATAACGGTTCAAATCGTGTTCGCCTTGAGGATTGTGCTCCCCCCTGCTTTCCTTCCCTCCCTGTTGCTTCTGCTCTTCAACAAGAAGAGGTTTGAGAGAACGGGCAAACTTTCGAATGCTCTCTCCCCAGCGTGAGCGGTCGAGATAGGGAATTCGCGCAAGCCTTCGGACAATATCGGCGTGGCCTTTCACGCTCTTTTTAGAGGCCGAAATACCCAGATCGATTCCCCAAATTTTTTGATAAAGCGAAGCGATCACTTCCTCGATCGTCCCTTTCTCCAGGTTCCGATGTAATTCGGGGATCTCCGTACACCTCTTTTTCACACAATGGGTGTCGGCAATGACATCAATAAAGCGATTGGACACCTGTTTGGCCAGTTCTTTGTCGCCCACCACTTTCTTTGCCTCCGAATAGAGCCTGAGATGGGTATGAAAATCCCACGGACAGAAGGTGTAATGGGTCACCCCATGGTCCAGAAGAGCCTCAACGACTCTCTTTTCCTCCATCTTGTCTTTCATCTGCGAGACGAAACCAGCATGGATGGTCATCTGTTTCTGTTTCATCTCCAGTCCGACGCCTTCATCCTCCTCGGCCTCCCCTTCTTTCGGATGGGAGGTTCGTCTGACTTTGGGCACAGGGATTTCAGGGTAGAGATGTTTCTTCTTCAGACGCGGCCAAATCTCTTTAATAATCAGTTCCAAATTCTTCTCTTCCATCTTGATCGCCCGGGTTCTTTCCAATCTTCATGATTAATAATAGAGGTTGGGATATCGCGCTTTTCCAGGATAAACGAGTTTATCCCTCTCGTAGACCTTTCCCTCGACAATATTTCCCAGCCCTCTCACTCTTCCCCCCACATAAATCTCCCCTCCCATCATCCACTCACCCGTATGAAGGCCGATGTTCTTTTTGATTAGAATTTTCCCACCTCTCATCCCGGCCCCGGTCCAGTTCTTGGCATTCCCCTCGACGACTAAATCTCCGCCCTCAAGCCCAATACCTGTGAAATCGCCCGTATCACCTTCGATCCTCAATCGCTTGCCCCTGGGGAGCCGAAATCCGATGAGATTGATCTCTGTCTTCAACTCCGAAAGCTTGAGGAGGATCTCCTCTTCCTTCGCATAGTTGCATAACGCAGAAATATAGATGCCCGCCGGGCCTGGAATGAGATACGGGATCCTTTGGGTGTTCTCCATGGCAAAGCAAAAGTCTTCGACGTCCTCTGCGGTATAATCGATCTCTTTTACATACTTCTCCGCCACCTCATAGGCCTTGATGATCGTATTGTACTGGACCATCCAGACGAGTTCCTTCGCCTCTTCTTCCAAAAGTTTCTCGTATCCCCAACGTATCCGATCCATGATGGCCTCGGAGGATTGAACAATCTGATCCATGGGAAGGTTGAGGGCGGGGGTGGCCAAGGTCTTAAATTCTTCGAAGGGATTCTTGGCTTTCCAGTTCTCTTTATCCGGGGAAAGGTTGGAATTCTTTTTGGGAGGAAGCGAGGATTTCATTTTCAGCTCTGACCCCTCAAGGATAGGGTAGAAGAATTGTTCTCGCCTTATCTCTTTCGTGCATCGATGTCTTTTTTCACTTCCGCATAAATGGGGTGATCCCCTTCCAGTGGCTCTAAATCCCCTCCTTGAAAAATGTTCGATCCAGCCGCCAACGCATCTTTCAGGTGTTCGCTCTGCTCTCGATATCTCTGAGAAACGGCTTTGACAGCCTCCTTGGCAAGGAAGATGGAAAAGGGGTCATCCCTTTTCGATCTCTCCTTCTGAGATAAGATCTCATCTTTCCATTGGATACGATGGGCCAGGGTATAGGGGATGACGGCCTTGATATGTTCGATATCGATCTCAGAATCTTCCAGCAGCCATGCCAATCCCTGCGCATATTGCTTGATGGAGGAAGGGAGTCGATTGGAAGCACAATTCTTGATTTGGTGGCAAAGATATCCCGTATAGTGGCAGCCCTCCTCGCAGTTTTCAACGACCCGTTTCTGCCCATAGCGTTCACAAAAGGACAACTCGGCGAGAAGCATTCGGGTGAAAGCACTGGCGTCGAGGTCCAGGCCTAACCCTTCCATTTCCGTACGGATCTGATCACGATCTTGTCTCTGGAACGACTTGACCTCTAACGCCTCTTCAATATAGTCTCCATAAGCGTTACAAACTTCCTCAATCTTAGAGACCTTCTTCTCATAGGCGATTTTGGATTTCAAGATATGGTAGAGATCGCTTTCATACCTGGGATGCCTCAGGATGTGATCTTTTCGCTTATCCTTCCCGATGAGAAAAGAGAGATTGGCACCGGGATATCTCGATTCCACCATGACATCGAATCGATCCACTAACGGAGCGATGATGGTGTTCGTCCCCCCGTCTTGATAATTGGCAGTGGCAAAAAGACAGTATTCATCGTTAATGATCATTTCGTTGAGGTATTCCCAGTTCCCCCGATCCACCCCGTCCAGGATCATGCTCTGTTTGGTCTCAGGAAGACGGTTGATCTCGTCTACGATCTTCACGGGGACTTGGGAAAAATTCGTCCACACCACATCCTCTTCGCCCCGGTTCAATTTGCCCAAATCCGGCCTGCCGATAATTTTTTCTTCCGTTTGTTCCGGATGGCCCGAAACCTCGCTTCCCCAGATCACGCCCAGCGGAAACTGGTAGAGGAGGGAGCACACATATTCTGCGGAGGTTGTCTTCCCCAGACCCGGTTCTCCAATGATCAATTCTTTTCCCTTCTTCAGTCCGGTAAGCAGGCTCAACAGGATCGCAGAATTAAAGCGCTCCCCTTTGATCTCCATGTCCGGACGGTTGAAGTAAAGATGTTCACTGATGAACTGGTAAATACGCATCGCCCGTTTCTGATAGCCGTTTGTTCTCATCCGCAAGGTTTCTCTCTCTTATCCTAAGGCTTTTTCATTCCCAAGCTCGAAATCTCATTATGACTGATGAAACTTGTACGATCTCATTCTAACATGTCGAACCCTCTCAAAACAAGATTTCATCTGTCTCGCAAGTATTTCAAATCGTGTGACACCTATGAAATAACCCCCATTTCGTCCGTCCGGCGCATAGCCCAGGTACCGATGCCGGCGTTATTATGGCGGCTCTGAACGGCGGGACCCTCCTCAATTTAAGGGAGGAGCAGAAGGAGGTTACAAAGACAGAGGATGAAGAGGGGTTAAAAAGAGTGCGGCGCCCGTACGAAAACTGAAAGAAAATTCTCAAAGATTCGTGTCAAAGCTTTCCGCATATCCGCCTGAAGCAAGCGCACGCCGGGCAGCCCGACTTAGCTCCCGGTCAAAACGATGGGTCGGGGCATAGACTCGGCAGATTGCCACTTTGGCAGGGATGTATTGGAACAAAGTTCGAAGGGGTTCCCTTGACATTCTTTTAGATGCCGGGTCGAAGATGAGGAGGGTCCCCTCCTCCGATGCATGCCATGGATTGAGGGGCCTGGGGTCGTGGTGAGCCATATCCACATGGAATTCTATCTCTTTTAGATGGTGCGGTAACAAGGCCTTGATCCTTTGCTTCACCTCTTCGGGTGTCAGAAAAATCGGCCGTCCCATTTCCATCTCTCCCAACGTCAGCTTCTCCTCGAAGACGCTGCTCCATTTCAATTTCCTCAAAAGCACCTCAGCCCACTTCTCCCCCAGCCGTCTTTCCCGGGGTGATAGAGATCGTTTCCACTCCGATACCTTCTCCATCACGAACCAGTCCGTGAGGGAAAGGTATCGGTCTAACTCCTCCGCAGGATGGAAGGGACAGAGAATTTCCATAGTGTCTTTAAAAATCTCTTGTAACTGAAGATCAATGGAGCGGGTGGTGCGGTGATAGTAAACGTTGGAATAAAGATAGAGACGGGCGTTCAGAAACATCGCCAGTGCGTCCATTCCTCTCTTATCCAGGATTAATCCCTCTTTGCGAAAAGAGGTGTAATAAAAGAGCCGCCTCCAATCCACGGGACCGATGGAGACACCCGTCATGTAGGCGTCTCGCAACACATAGTCGATATTATCGAAGGTAAAGATTCCCCTGAAGAGTTGCTGGAGGAAATTCAACCACCTCGGTTGCTTCCGTCCCTCTCTCTTCTGAGGCCTCTTAATCAGGAAGGCGATCTGTTCCGGATCAAGGACTTCAGCTTTCTCAAACCGCCCGTGGGGACTCCGCCGAATTCCCCTTAAAAGGGGGGAAATTTTCTCGCGGATGATGTGTTGGCCGATCTCCTCATGATTGCTGCGGAACCGTAAAAGATATTGTTGATCAAAGAAATGACAGAAGGGCCCGTGTCCGGTGTCATGGAGAAGCCCGGCCAGGCGAAGGAGTTCATCCACATACGGAAAGGAGGGAAGGTCTGCTTTGAAAATCTTGAAGAGAGACGGATAGAGTTGTTCAGAGAAAGTCCCTGCGACGTGCATGGTTCCGAGGGAGTGTTGAAAACGAGTATGTTCGGCCGTGGGAAATACCCACCGGGCACTCTGCAACTGGAAGATGCGCCGAAGGCGTTGAACCCACGGGGTATCGATCACATCCCTCTCTGTCCTCTCCCCTTCTATCCGGTCGGTCATCACCATGTAGTGATAGATGGGGTCTGCGATCAATCCGGTGCCCTGGATTCCCTCCGCCCTTTCATACCCTCGAGACCTTCGATCATGTGCCATCGCTGGAAGGTTCGCTTCCCTTCTCCTCATCTTCAGGATGTTTAAACTTCACCTCACCGGCAGCCACCTCGCGAAGAGCCATGACAATGGGCCGGTTGTCTGCTTCGACCAGTGGCTTGGCACCCTTCATGATCATCTTCGCCCTTCTGGCTGCGAGGATCACGAGCTCAAACCGGCTTTCCACTTTCTTCAGGCAATCTTCCACAGTTATTCTAGCCATCCTTTTCCTCCCATCCTCTTTTATTCTCTTCGAGAATCAACGGTTTACTTCTCCGACACCTTTCTGCGATGATAATCGATTTTAACTTCTCAACCGCCTCCTCAACGCAGTCATTGACAATGACATAGTGGTATCCTTCTGCCTCTTCCATATCCCTCCTGGCACTCGAGAGTCGAAACTTGACCATCTCGAGAGAGTCCACCCCTCTATTGATCAATCGCTCTCTCAGGTCTTTTAGAGATGGGGGCAGGACGTAGATCAATACAGGGTGGCCAATCTCATTCTTCACCTTCTTCGCCCCCTGCGTGTCGATATCGAGAATCAGGTCGATCCCTTCGGATTCGAATTTCTTGAAATCAGGCCGGCGCGTCCCGTAACGGTTCCCCAACACCTCGGCCCATTCTAAGAATTCGTCTTTTTCGACCATTTTCTGGAAGACGGAGTGGGAAACGAAATGATAGTCCTCCCCCTCTTTCTCATTGGGCCGGGGCAAACGGGTGCTAAAGGAAACAGAAAATTGAAGACCCGGCAATTGACGGATCACCTCTCTGACTAAGGTGGTCTTTCCGGCGCCCGAGGGTGCGGAAATGATAAAGACCAACCCTCCCCCTTTTTCTCTCATGTTGTGCCTGAACCCCAATCCCTTTTCGTATACAAAGTTCACTCGATGTTCTGTACCTGTTCTCGAATCTTTTCCAGCTCAGACTTGACTTCTACCACGTTCTGGGAGATCTCTGCGTCATTGGCCTTGGCGCTGACGGTATTGACCTCCCGATTGATCTCCTGAAGCAAAAAATCCATCTTCCGCCCCACCGGTTCATTCGCTTCCATCAGAGTGCCAAATTGGGCCAGGTGGCTTTCTCCGCGGACAATCTCTTCCGTAATGTCCGTCCGTTCTGCGAGGAAAGCGACCTCCTGCTGAAAGCGCTGGGGATCGGTTTCCATCCCCTCCAAGAGGGATCGCAGCCTCTCATGCAACCGGGTGTAAGTCGCCTTTAACCGGGACGGAAATTGTTGCTTAATGACTTGTAGCTGTCGCGCGATACGCTCCAATCGCTGCCGGAGATCTTTGGCAAGGGATTCTCCTTCTGAACGCTTCATGTCGTCCATGTTTTTGAAGGATTGGTTGAGAATAGGAAGGACCTCCTGCCAATAGGGCTCTATATCCCCCGATTCCTCTTTCGCCGTGATCAAGTCCTTGGCCCCGGCCAGCAAAGCCAAAGAGATGTCATCTTTCAGCTGAAGCTTCTCCTTCAAATCATGAAGGACCCGATAATACTGTTCGGCAAGATCAAGGTCCACGCTGAGTTGAACTTTTTCCTCTCCGATGCCGTCCAGTCTGACCGAAACGTCGATCCGTCCTCTCGATACCTGCGATCGGAGAAGCTCTTTGATACGGTTTTCGAAAAGACTCAGGCGCTTAGGGAGTTTGATGTTGATGTCACAGTACCGGTGATTGACCGACCGGGACTCCACGATCACCTTGCCCAAGCTCGTCGCCCCTTCCGCCCTTCCAAACCCTGTCATCGATTTTAACATGGACGATTAGTTCTCCCTCTCAAATCTTGCAAGTATTTTCCCCTGAATTGGTTGAAGAGTGTGATCACTGCCTCTCCTCGATAATCAGGATAGGTCCACTCCAATGGCTGAAAGGATTTCTTCCGATAGATTAACGTCAAATCAGCATAGATGCCGTCCCGGAGGTAGGGGCGATGAGTATACCCTTTGGTCGTGGCGAGGATCACGTGTTCCAGACAGATGTACCCCGGATCAATGTTGATCCGGCGGGTTCCATCGGATCGTGCATATTTTTCTTCGAGCCGATTGGTAGCCAGCTTCACATCGGGGAGACTCGGGATGGGAATGAGGCGTCCGAAGGTCATGAAGTGGCGGAAAAGGGGCTCCCCCATCTCAGGAGTGTAATAATCGGTAAGGTCAAAGGGAAATCTTTCGCTGATCGTATCCGTCTCCCCAAAGATTGAACGAAAATCTTCCGCTCCGTGGCGAAAGATCTCCTCCTCCGAAGCAATCAGGCTCATAAAAAGTTTAGCCGGTTCGGGTTCCTTCGGTCTGCCCATTCTCCTCGTCTTCTTTTTTCAGGTAGATAAAAAACTCCTTATTCCCTTTTGGGCCAAGCAGCGGCGATTTCGTAACGCCCAATACCCTTAGTCCCAGCCCCCGGCTGAAGTCTGAAATCCGCTCGATCACTTTTTTATGCAACGCCGCTTCCCTCACCACCCCTCCTTTGCCCACTTCCCCCCTTCCGACCTCGAATTGGGGTTTGATGAGGCCGAGAATGGCGCCCCCTCTCTTAAGAAATCCAAGGAGGTGGGGCAGAAATTTTTCGATCGAGATGAAGGAGGTATCGATGAGGATCAAATCGAGTTCTTCCTCCACTTCCTCCCGTCGTAAATAACGGATGTTTCTCCTCTCCAGATTCACAACCCTGGGGTCTGTTTGAAGTCTCCATGCCAGTTGTCCATATCCCACATCCACCGCGTATACTTTTTCTGCCCCTTTTTGAAGGATGCAATCTGTGAACCCTCCTGTGGAAGCCCCCACATCCATCGCCACCATCCCCCTGGGATCAATGGCAAAAGCGTTCAGGGCTCCTTCGAGCTTCTCCCCCCCGCGACTCACATAATGAGATTCCTCTTCTTGAAGTGCGAGACGGGCTTCCACGTCGATCTGGGTCCCGGGCTTGTCAATCCTTCTCCCATCGACAGCCACTTTCCCCGCCATGATCATGGCCCTTGCTCTCTCACGGCTTTGGACGATCCCTCTGTCGACCAAGAGTTTGTCAAGGCGCTCTTTTGTTGCCATCTCACAGGAAATGGTATGGTCAAGCCTCTGTCCGGTTGAGGGGGTGCCATCGCCAAAATCTATTCGGGGTCATGAAAATGCTGGCTTTCGGAGGTTTCGGACTGGCTCGTGGAAGCGGACCCGGACCATTCTTCCTCAAACATCTTCCTTACTCCGTTCATGATTCCATTCTCGTCAATTCCATATTTTTCTCGGAGCAGTGCTTGCGGCCCATGTTCTAAAAAGGTGTCGGGAATTCCCAGACGCCTCACTTGGACGGAACCCAAACCTCTCTCCTGAAAAAGCTCAAGCACCGCGCTTCCAAAACCTCCCTGGAGGACGTTCTCTTCAACGGTAAGAACTCTTCCGGTCTTCTTCGCCCAATCGCAAAGGAGGGTTCCGTCCAAGGGCTTCA
>DBZJ01000154.1:31844-32429 GCA_002311635.1 Syntrophaceae bacterium UBA1163 | reverse complement strand
CTTTTTCTACAACCTCAACGTCTGCAACCGGTACGCCTTCGTCATTCAACCTCCTCTCCCACCGACAAGTACCATCAAATTGTATCCTGCAAGTTGATCCACCGGTCTCAAGGACCCGAAAAAAAGGATTTACCATGCAATTTAGCCATGAAATGTCAAGCCGTTTCCTTATTGTTAAATTTGCTAAACTCAGGATTTCCTGTTAAATTGTTTACATTTAGTGCTGATTTTCGACACAATACCGGTGGGACAGACGGCTATAATATTTTTTTGCAAACGGATCCCGGGATGATTATTCGAATGACAAGCAATGGAATTTAAATGAAATACTGGCGTGTTCCACTTGATCTTGAGACCATTCAGGTCGCAAGGGGGCAGGTGACTGTAATTAAAGAGCGATGCAAGGGCTGCGAACTCTGTGTCAATTACTGCCCTCGCAATGTCCTCCGGATGTCGCAAACCTTCAATCTCAAAGGTTATTATTACCCCGAGACGGAAGGAGAGGATAAGTGTGTGAACTGCCATTTCTGTGAGGTCATTTGCCCGGATTTCGCGATCTTTTCCGTCGAGGTGCCCCCTAAGACC
>DBZJ01000154.1:31483-31815 GCA_002311635.1 Syntrophaceae bacterium UBA1163 | reverse complement strand
GCTAAGACCTAAATGCGATTTCCCGCCGGATTCTTTTTCCCGAAAAAGAATCCCTGCCGTGACCATTTTATCTCTCAGGAAAGAGCAGAGAGATAAGAGCAGTGGGAATTTTTTGAGCTTCGTGGAGAGAGGTACTTCTTGGTCGAGAAAGCCGTTTTAACCGGAACCTATTTTATGAACGGGGACGAGGCCTGTTGTGAAGGGGCGATTGCGGCCGGCTGTCGCTTTTTCGCGGGCTATCCGATCACGCCGGCCACGGAAGTGGCGGAGAGGATGTCGGACCGATTGCCCGAGATCGGCGGAATTTTTATTCAGATGGAGGACGAACTGGC
>DBZJ01000154.1:0-31411 GCA_002311635.1 Syntrophaceae bacterium UBA1163 | reverse complement strand
GATGGAGGACGAACTGGCCTCCATGGCGGCGATCCTGGGCGCAAGTTGGGGCGGCATGAAGGCCATGACCAGTACCTCTGGCCCCGGCTTTTCGCTGATGATGGAAAACATCAGCCTGGGTCTCTGCACCGAGACGCCCTGCGTCGTCTGCGACGTGCAGCGGGCTGGCCCGAGCACCGGCTTGCCCACTCTGGTCGCTCAGGGAGATATGATGCAAGCCCGGTGGGGCGCACACGGCCACTACGAAATCATAGCGATCTCGCCTTCCTCTCCCCAGGAGATGTTCGATTTCACGATCTGGGCATTTAACCTCTCCGAGCAGTACCGGCTGCCCGTGATCATTTTGGCGGATGAGGTGGTGGGTCATATGAACGAGCGGGTGGTGATCCCGCCTGCGGATAAGATTCAAGTGATCAACCGGAAGAAACCAGCGGTTCCGCCCGGGAAGTATCTGCCTTACCGCCCCGATTCCGACGGCGTAGCGCCCATGGCCACCCTCGGCGAAGGTTATCACATGCACGTGACCGGGCTGACCCACGACCAACGCGGCTACCCGGTGATGAACGACGTTACCCAGGAGGAGATGATCAGTCGGCTGGTTCAAAAAGTGCGGAAGAACGCGGATCGGATCATCCGCTACGATACCTTCCTTTTGGATGATGCGGAAGTGGCAGTGGTGGCATATGGCATCAGCGTCCGGTCCGCCAAACGGGCCGTCGCGGAGGCCCGCGAGAAAGGAATCAGAGCGGGGCTCGTCAAGTTGAATACGATCTGGCCCTTCCCGGAGAAGATGATCCGTGATTTGGCCAGGAAGGTTCGCGGACTCATCATGCCCGAGATCAATTACGGCCAGATGGTATTGGAATTGGAACGCTGCGCCGGCGGCTTCTGTCCGGTCGTGCTGGTGCCCCATGCGGGCGGGGCGATCATTCAGCCGGATAGAATCCTGACTGCCCTCCAAGGAGCATTGAAGAAAACGACATGACTAAGAAAAAACAGAAAGTCGCCTTGCCCCACCCTCATGACCCGTTGCTGCGGGCCGACCGGATTCCGCACATCTGGTGCCCCGGTTGCGGCATCGGAACGATCTTCGGCTGTGTGCTTACGGCCATTCAGAAATCCGGTCTCCCTCTGGACGATGTGGCGATGGTCTCGGGAATCGGCTGTACCGGCAGGATGGCCGGCTACCTGAATCTGGACTCGTTCCACACGACCCACGGCCGGGCCATTCCTTTTGCAACAGGTCTGAAGCTGGCCAGGCCCCAAAGCTCCGTCATTGTGACCTCAGGCGATGGCGATCTGTTTGCCATTGGCGGCAATCACTTTATCCATGCGGCTCGGCGCAACGTCGACATGACCATCGTCTGTGTGAATAACTTCAACTATGGCATGACCGGCGGCCAGGTGGCTCCTTCCACCCCCTTCGGCGCCAAGACTACCACGACCCCCATCGGCAACTTCGAAGAACCGTTTAACTTTTGCTCCCTGGCGGCCGCGTGCGGGGCCGTGTATGTCGCCCGCTGGACCACCCTTCATATCCGGTGGATCACGGACTCCCTCCTTGAAGCCATCCAGAAAAGGGGGTTCTCCTTTTTAGAGATCCTGGCTCCCTGTCCCGTTACTTTTGGCAGGCGCAACAAATTAGGGAAAGCCGTCGATTTGATCAAATTCCTTCACGAACGTTCCGTGGTCCGAAACCAGATTGACCCGAAAGACGCGGTGTTGGATTTCAATAAGCATCTGGTGGTCGGAAAATTCATAGACATCGAGAGACCGACCTTCTTGGACAACTACCAGTTGATCAACCGCCGCGAGCTGGGAGATTGGCCCGCGCTCGAACGCCAGGTTCCGAGGATGGAGAAACAGGCGAAAGGGTGAATCGATGGGAACCGGCAATGAAAGAGGGGTTCTGATTACCGGATTTGGCGGGCAAGGCATTGTGCTGATCGGAAACATCCTGGGCAAGGCTGCAACCATTCACGATCTGAAGCACGCTACCATGATTCAGGCCTACGGACCGGAAGCCCGGGGAGGCTTTTGCTCGGCTCAGGTGATTATCAGCGAGGAAGAAATACTCTTCCCGTATGTGCAGCACCCGCAAATCTTAGTGTGCATGAGCCAGGAAGGCTTTGACAAAAACATTGCCTCCCTTTCACCGGGAGGGCTCCTCATTTGGGATACCGACCTGGTCCAACCCCAGGACCTGGACCCTAGCTGGACCGCTTATCATATCCCCGCCACCCGGTTTGCAGACAAACTTGGCAACAAGATGATGGCCAACATCGTCATGCTTGGTTTTCTCTCCGCGATCAGCGATCTCGTTCAGCTCGACTCTCTGCGCCAAGCCGTGCTCAGCTCGGTGCCGGCTAAGACCCGGGAGACCAACGCCAGGGCCTTTGACCGGGGCCGGGAGTACGGAGAGGCTATTCAAAAAAGCCGGGCCAAATTGGATCAGAACCCGGAGACCCCGCCGGAGATCCCCCCGGAGATCTAATGACATCCTTCTCAAAAACGAAAACTCCGGATAAGGCCGTTTTGCTTCTCGGATCGGGCTACGGCGCCCTGAAGGTGGCAGAGGATCTGGCCCAAGCCGGAATCCCGGTGATCTGGGTCACCCGAGCGCAGCATTTTCTAGAACTGCCAAAAGGAGTGGAACAGGTCCCTGAATGGCCCATCGATTTGAACTTCCAGTTCCGTCCCCTGTACCTTCGAGTGACCCGCCATCCTTTGGTCACTCCGCTGACACGGGCGAGGGTTTCATCCCTGGAAAAGATTCCTGAGGGTTACCGCGTCGTCGTGGAGCAAGACCCGATCTATGTCGATTATGATCTGTGCACGGGCTGCAGCCGCTGCATGGAGGTCTGCCCTCTGGAGCAGCAAGGTCGTCTGCCGCTTTCCCGAACGCCGGCGTACTGTCCGTCGCGTGCTCTGGAGCTGGACAAGAGAAAGATCAGTCCCTGCCGGCTGGAATGTCCTCTCGGAGTGAACGTCCAGGCTTACATGGCGCTTACTGCAGCAGGTCGGTTTGAAGAAGCCCTGAACGTTATCAAAGAAGACAATCCCCTGCCAGGGATCTGCGGCCGCGTCTGTCATCACCCTTGCGAGGCCTCATGCCGTCGGGCCGAGTTGGACCAGGCCGTGGCGATCTGCGATGTCAAGCGATTTCTTTCCGACTATCAAGCAGAGCATGGAAACGCGCCAGAGGGGAAAGCGTCACGGGTTTCTCCTGCTGAGCCGTCCCGCAAAGAAAGGGTGGCGATTGTCGGCTCAGGACCGGCAGGACTCACTGCCGCATACTACCTTGCCAAGGCTGGCTTCCGGGTAACCATTTTTGAGGCTTTGCCCGAAGCAGGCGGCATGCTTCGGTGGGGCATTCCTGCTTACCGCTTGCCTCGCCACGTTTTGGACGGAGAAATTCAGGATATCCTTGCTATGGGTGTGGAATTGAAATGCAACGGCCGCATCGGTCAGGAGATCCGTCTCGAGGAACTGGGGAGAAAGTTTGATGCCGTCTTTTTGGCAGTGGGCGCCCAGCGGAGCGCGCCCCTCGACATTCCCGGCAAGGATATGGATGGATGTTTCGGTGCAATCGAACTGCTGCGGGCATTTCATTTAGGCCAGAAGGTCGAGGTTGGGGAAAAGGTAGCTGTCATTGGCGGCGGCAATTCGGCGATCGACGCAGCCAGAACCGCGCTTCGCCTTGGGGCAGAAGTCACCATTTTCTACCGCCGAGAGCGCCAAGACATGCCGGCTCAGGAGACGGAAATTGCCTCAGCCGAGGCCGAGGGTATCCAGATCGAATACCGGGTCGGACCCACCCGGGTATTGGCCCAAAACGGAAGGGTTTCCGGGTTGGAGCTCATTCGCATGGAGCTGGGTGAGAAGGACGATTCGGGCCGAAGAAAGCCGAGGCCCATTGCAGGGTCCGAGTTTCAGGTGGAAGCGGATACCGTCATCACAGCCACCGGCCAAACCCCGAATCTCGACTTCCTGACGGACGGAAGTGGCGTGGGGGTTTCTCTTAAAACGATGAGGGTGGATGATGACCTCAAGACCGGGAACCCAAAAATCTGGGCAGGGGGAGATGTGGTCAGCGGACCGTCTACCGTGCTTGCCTCCATGGCCCACGGACGGATCGCAGCCGGAAAGATCATTGAATCTCTGACAGGACTTCCCTCTCCCTTCGCTGAGTTGCCTCTTCGTATTCGCGGCGTGGGCGAGTATTGGACGATTTCAGAAGACCTTCCCCAGCAGCCGCGTCAGGAGATGGCCCTGCGCCAGCCCAAGGTGCGACGCCGGGACTTCGAGGAGGTTGGCTTAGGATTGACCGTGGATCAGGCAACGGCCGAGGCCCGGCGTTGTCTTCAGTGCAGTGCTTGCTGTGAGTGCCGGAGCTGCGATACGGTTTGTTCGGACATCGGAGCCATTGACCATCTCAGAACCCCAGGAACTGTCGAGTTTTCTAGCCCCGGTATCATTGTAGCCAATGATCAAGAAATGCCGGGAGCGAATTTCAAAGAGCTTCCGGGTATTTTCAGGGCGGGCGAATTCAAGGCGGACTTGATGAGTGTGATGAATATGGGAAGCGCCTGTGCCGGTCAGGCCATGGGCCTGGCTTTACCCCTTCGCTCGAAAGCGGTACCAGAACCGATGCGTCCGTCCAAACTGGACGGCCAGGTCCGGTTGGGCGTGTTTCTCTGCACGTGCAACGGAACCATGGCGCCGTCACCCGTGTTGACCCGAATCCTGGAGCTGGCGATGAATGGACCGGAAGTGGCCCACGGAGAAATGGTCTTTTCCGCGTGTCATCCCCGCGGCTCCGACCGGATCGCGGCTGCCGTGAGAGAACATCGGCTGACCCGCGTGATCCTTGCTTCCTGTGCCTGCTGCCCCCTTGAGTTCCAGTGCATCTCCTGCAATGACCAGAGAAACCGCACCCGGATTCATCTCTTTGACGAACACGGTCTGGACCGATCCAGTTTCGAAATGATCAACCTGCGCGATTACCTTTCGGTGGAGGATCTTTCCGAAGAGGAAATGATTCATCGATCGCGCGATCTTTTTCGGGAGGCTTTTATCCGGACTCGTTTCCTCGGGCCCCTCCGTCAGGGAATCACCGAAATTGGGAAGAATATCCTTATCCTTGGCGGCTCTGAAACCGGGATCAGTGCGGCATTAAATCTCGATCTTCAGGGATTTGGCGTACGTCTGGTCCATCGATGTCAGCTTCGAAAATCCCCGGCCATCACGACTTCGGTTTCAACGAGGCCGATGATCGCAGGGCAGAATATCGTTCACGTAGAACAGGCCGCGATCGAGGAGATCTCCGGCCACATCGGTGATTTCAAGGTCAAAGCCCGGATCGATGGCAAACCAATCCGCTGGCGGGCTGATATCATCTGCTTGACCGAGGAGAATGTTCTTTCCCTTGCGATTCCAGAAGACCTGATTGGTCTTAAGAAGTTTTATCGTTATAATTTTGCCTTTTTCCATACGCCTCAACCGGGTGTCTACCGGGTTTCGAGCCTAACCCTATCGCGGCTGAATGCGTTCGAAGCAGGCGCGGCCCTGGCCGCTCAGGTAACCAGGGCGGCAGCCGAAGTCTTTCTCAAGGATCATGAACTCAGTCCCAAGGTGGATCCTGAACGGTGCAGAGGGTGCAGCCGATGCGTGGATATTTGCCCCTTTGATGCCATTCATCTTCGTCCGAACAAACAGGGGACCTATACGGCCGAGGTTCTCCGTTACAACTGCGTGGGGTGCGGAGGCTGCGTGGGCCGTTGTCCGGTGACCGCCCTGGATATGCCCTATTTCTCCAACCGGCTCTTAGAAGAGATTGTTTCGGGCGTCCTGGAAGGAGCGCGTTGAACCATGGTGCAGACCCAGCTACTCGGGATTTTTTGTAATTGGAGCCCTTTTGCCTGTTTCAATTCCGCGGCGATGGCCCATCTGAAAATACCCCCGAATTTCGGGTTCATCCGGGTGATGTGTATCGGTAGGATCAACCAGGCTTTGATCCTGCGGGCGTTTGAACACGGAGCAGATGGCGTGATTCTTCTGGAGTGTAAGGATGAAGACTGCCGCTATGGTCCGGGTCCGGAAGTGGGCCATTCCAATGTGGCGAAGGTGCGCAAGCTTCTCCACATTCTCGGGATCGGTCAATCACGATTGGTAGAGCAGAGCTTCGGGGCGCATGAAAAGAACGAATTGGTCGAGGCCTTGTGGGATTTTTCCGAGCAGATCCAGGCCATGGGCTCGAACCCCGCAAAGCCCCGCCAAGAGAGAGGGATTCAACGTGAGGCTTGATGATCCCCGGATTAAAGGATTCATCCGGGATAAATCCTTATTCATGTGCCTGGAATGCGGCAAGTGTTCGGCCTCGTGTCCCCGGATGCTCAGCGGCAAAGAGTATTCTCCACGACTTTTGGCTCATAAGCTGATTGCGGAACCGGATAGTGAATCGTTCATTGAAAATTCGGTTTGGGAATGCTTGACCTGCGGACTTTGCGAGGAGCGCTGTCCCTCCGGGGTCCAGGTCAGCCGGTTCATCATGGAGATGCGAACCCTTCTGGCCGGGACGAAGGGGCTCAAGGGTTACCGATCCCATGACGGGGCCTTGCATTCCTGGATGAGGTTGATGACCTCTCCGGACCTGGAACAGAACCGGCTGGGCTGGCTGGGAGGCGGGCTGCAAGTGGCGCAATCCGGGCCGGTGGCCTTTTTCACCGGATGCGCACCCTACTTTGATGTCTTCTTCTCGGGAATTGAGGTGAACACCTTATCGATTGTGCGGGACAGCATTCGGCTCCTCAATTTTCTGGAGATCGTCCCCGTGGTCTTAGAAAAGGAACGCTGCTGTGGGCACGATCTTCTCTGGACTGGCGACCGAGAGAATTTCGAGGCCCTTTGCCGACTCAATTACAAGGAGTTTCAGGCAGCCGGGGTTGAAGAGATTATCGTCTCCTGCCCGGAATGCTATCAGGTGTTGGGCCAATATATGCCTGAAGTGGTCCCGGGCATGAAGAAGCTTAAGGTGACGTTACTTTCAGACCTTTTGCGTCGGGAAATCAGCAAAGGGGGCATCACATTCAAACCTCTGAAGCGCCGTGTCACGTACCAGGACCCTTGCCGATTGGGGCGGATGGCAGGATCGTGCGAGACGCCGCGGGCCCTGATTCAAATGATTCCGGAGATGGCTTTTAAAGAGATGAAGAATTCCGGGAGGAGTGCGATTTGCTGCGGGAATAACGGATTTATCAACTGTGATGCTTACTCGAAGCGCATCCAGGTGGAGCGTTTGCAAGAGGCCAAGGCGACGCGGTCGGATCTCTTGATCACTGCCTGCCCCAAGTGCATGATCCATCTCACCTGTGCGATGCGCGATCCCTATAAGCACGGCTCGCTCTCCATGGAGATCCGCGACCTGGTCAGTGTTCTTGCCGATCAAATCGAGTGGTCCAAAGGCGAAGAAGCGATCGGGGCGAAAACCCGGAGTGAAAAACACGCATAGCGCTGAGCGCGTAGCGAAATAAGGGAAATCCTGGCGGACTGTGACGGACCATGAATGGTGCACTTCAACGATTTTTTTACGCTATGCTCTATGCGCTTTGCGCTATGCTACTTTTTAGATAAGTGAGGAATCAAATGCAGGAACTACAGGAAAGAGAAGAAAGTCGAATTGGGATTTATGTCTGCCATTGCGGGTCGAATATCGGGGGCGTGGTGGACTGTGAGGGTGTGGCTGCCTATGGCCAAACGCTCCCGGATGTGATCGTATCCCGCCACGAAGGCTACCTTTGTTCGGAGCCGGGCCAGAACCAGATCAAGACTGACATCCAGGAACAACGCCTGAACCGAATCGTGGTGGCCTCGTGTTCGCCGCGGTTGCATGAGCCTACCTTCAGGAAATGTCTTGCTGAAGCGGGACTGAACCCTTATCTGTTGGAAATGGCCAACCTTCGCGAACAATGTTCCTGGGTTCACTCCCATGACCCGGAAGGAGCGACGCAGAAGTCCAAGGACCTGGTGCGCTCCGCAGTCGCTCGGGCCCGCTGGCTGGCTGGCCGTGAAGAGATGGAGGTGCCTATCGAGCCTGCCACGCTCGTGATCGGAGGAGGCGTCGCGGGAATCCAGGCGGCTCTCGATCTGGCCGATTCCGGTTATCGCGTGATCCTGGTGGAAAAGCAGCCCAGCATCGGTGGGATCATGGCCTGGCTGGATAAAACCTTTCCCACCATGGATTGTTCCATCTGAATACTCGGGCCGAAAATGGCGGATGCCGGTCGGCATCCCAACATCACCCTGTTGACGCAGAGCGAAATCAAGTCCGTCTCAGGATATGTAGGTAATTTTCAGGTACAGATCCTGAAGAAAGCCCGGTACGTGAAAGAGGACCAATGCACGGCCTGCGGCGATTGCGTCCAGGTCTGCCCGGTTCTGGTCCCGAACGAATTCAATATGGGGCTCAGCTCCCGCCGGGCGATTTACCAGCCTTTTCCTCAAGCCATTCCTTCTGCCTATGTGATGGATATCAACAACTGCCTGGGCTACGACCCGGTGGTGTGCGGCAAATGCATTGAGAAATGCAAGAAGAAGTGCATCGATTTCAACATGAACGATCAGGAGCTGACGTTCAAGGTGGGTACTATCATCGTCGCGACGGGCATGGAGGTCTATGACCCGACCGAGATGGACGAATACGGTTACACGCGTTATGAGAACGTCCTCACATCACCTGAGTTCGAGCGCCTCATCAACGCCGGCGGACCGACCCAAGGCCAGGTCCTTCGGCTGACCGATCGAAAGCCCCCGAAGTCCGTTGCTTTTATTCAATGTGTCGGCTCGCGATCCCAACGCAGAGGCGAGCCTTACTGCTCTAACATCTGCTGCATGAATACAGTGAAAAGCACCCTGATGCTCAAGGACCACGATCCGGACCTTGACGTAAAAGTCTTCTACATTGACATGCGTGCTTTCGGCAAGGGATTTGAAGATCTATTCCGTCGGAGCAAAGGCATGGGGGTCCGTTATATTCGCGGATTGCCCGGTTCGATCCAGGAAGACCCCAAGTCAAAAGACCTCATCCTCACGGTTGAGGATACTGCGACCAACCAGCTTGAAAAGCACCGGGCAGAGATGGTCGTCCTGGCTGTGGGCGTGAAGCCGCCCCAAGACATGAAGACGATCCAGGAAATGCTAGCCCTTCAAAAAAACTCGGATGGATTCTACCTTGAGGCACACCCCAAGCTCCAGCCCGTGGATTCTGCCACGCGTGGGATTTTCTTTGCGGGCTGTGCAGAAGGACCCAAGGATATTAAGGATGCGGTGACGCAGGCCTCGGCAGCAGTAGCCCGGGCCGTGCGCCTGATGAATCCGAAACGATTGCGGGTTGAGGCGATCACTGCTGAAGTCGTAGCAGAAGATTGCACGTCCTGCGGGATCTGCGCCAAGGTCTGCCCCTTCAGGGCAATTACCGTGGATACAAGAGCGAAGACGCCGGCCCGTGTGACGGTGGCCGCTTGCTCGGGCTGCGGGACCTGTGCAGCCGAATGCCCGTCAAACGCCATCATGATGCATCATTTCACCGATGGCCAGATCGAAGCTCAAATTGACGCCATTCTGGAGCAAGATCCTCTGCAGCGCATCTTAGTATTCGCCTGCAACTGGTGCTCCTACGCCGGCGCCGATTTTGCCGGGGTTTCCAGACTCCAGTACCCTCCGAACGCCCGGCTCATCCGGACCATGTGCTCGGGACGCGTCTCGGAAAAGTTTGTGTGGCGGGCCTTTGAGAAGGGATCTCCGGTGGTGCTGGTTTCCGGCTGTCATATCGGCGATTGCCATTACCTGAATGCCAATCACTGGACCGAGCGCCGCGTCAAGCGGATGCAGAAGAAGATGGAGAAAATGGGTCTTCGGGCGGAGAGACTTCAACTTGAATGGATCAGCGCAGCCGAGGGACTCCGTTTCAAAGAGGTCATGGAGAAGATGGAGAGGCTCCGGCAAAGCGTCACCGAACAAGAGGTGACCGAAACAAAGCGGATTCTAATAGACCGATCCGCCGTTCCCGAGCAAGAGGTGCAATAGAATTCTCGGTCCGAGTCCAGCAATCGAGAAAATTACCAAACAGAAAAGGCCTGTGCCAAAAGCACGGGCCTTTTGTTTACTGGCTCGCCAAAGCCGCTGAAGCTGGGGGTGGGAAGTGTGCATGTCCCTTTTGCAGAGGGATTTAAAATAGTGGTTTCACGTAACGGTTTAAACAATTATGAGAATGAATGATTGCCAATCGAGGGTTGGAAATTAGAATGAAAGCATTGGGGTTTAGTTGATAGGGTCCGAGAAGGTTTTTTGTTATGCGTATGCGCTTTACTCCAACTCATCCGCTAGTTGTTGAAGATTTACATTTCCATCTTAAGATGTGACAGAGTTTATACTTGAACTTCCAGTAGATTATTGACCTGATTTGTGGCTTAACTTTCTGGAAAGACTTGCACTTCTCGTAAATGTATTTGAAGTTCGTATATATATCCGGTGATATTGTTTCTGCTTGGGAATTTAGATATGCTTTTATTTCAGGATTTTCGAAAACCGTAATTATGTACCAACCGAATTGATATTCCGCCATTTCAATATTTATCAGTCCCTTATTTTCTAAGAAACCCACATCCTCAAAATGACCCAAGAGGAGGTCGTCTACATCATATGACGAATATGCTTTTTCCTTTGTTAATCGGGCTACAATATCACACGGAAGCCCCGACGCTTTTATTTTTTCTTCATTAACCTTGAAAAAATACACCTTTTCACCTTCTCTGTATTCTTCGACAAACGTAATGTAACCTCTGTGTATGAGGTGAATAAGTGTCCGTGTTTTTTCTGTAAAGAAATCCTGTTTTAATTTATGAATAAAATCAGCAGACGATGTTTGAGAGATATTACCTAATTCTTCCCATGCTACAAAAAACAGCAGGAGAGTGAAAAAAGCCCCAATCACAGCGCCAACGATACCATGAAATACAGTGTTAGCGGAGGAATATCTCCAGATCCAGTAGATTCCGAGGTAGGATGTCAGGAGAAAAATTGGAATTGAGAGGAGGATGATTGCTTTCTTCATGGGGATCATCCAAAAACTTATCTCAGATGATATATTTTTGATTTACTGGTATCGTACACCCATCATAATGATTAAGTCAATATGCATTTTGGATAACGCTAAAAGGGAGCCGTTGGATTAACCTAGGACCCGGGGTTAACGCCCGAGTGGGTAGCACGACGGCTTAGAAATACATAAATCAGTGGCTGGTGGTTCTGCCGGAATATCGGTTACTGGGGGCCATATCCGAGAATTGAGAATTGCACATTGAAAGGAAGCGCTTAAGGGCTGCTTTCAGCGTGGCCTGGAACGTCTTCCCGGCGCAATACTTCTGGAAACCTGGGATACGTGTGATGGGGTAAGATAGGCCCGGAATGTGTGTGAAGGTTTGAAGCGATCCATATCGAAGTATGCAGGAATTCGAGAGCTATCGCGTGCGTTGAACCGTTTTACTATTTCAAGCCGACCTGCATAATAGGCAATTTCTTTAACATCCCTTTTCTTCAGCATGCGCTTCAATGTTTGGGTTAGATCTTCCTCATGCTTCGCAAGATCATTGCTCTCCCCAAGATAATCGTAGATAAGTACTTTGTTTAAAGAATGTAGCAGCCCGTCTTGGTACATTGCCGATACGAATGCACCGGGAGAAGACAGGGAGGAGCGCTTGTGATGAATATTCCTGATCCGCTCCGCTTGGCGGTCCATAAACATCGTGAGTCCGCGCGGCGGCTTTAGACCATCTTTTTCCAGTCTTTGTCTCAATTCATACAGTAAGGCGACCCCCGGCTCCTTGATAACCGATACGCCCCGCTCTCGCCAGAAGTCAATTGATTCATCTGATGCGTTTGGATCATAGGCATACGCCAGCTTTCGCAAGGATCCCAGACGAGATGTGATATCGTCAAAAATCAAACGGAAATCCGAATCCGTCAGCCCATACCCAACAAAGATAATGGTTTTCGTGGCAATTAGGTCCCTCAGCTTATTAAAAATGAGCGGGTATCTTTGGATACAAGACCTGTAATCGTCGGTTGTGACCACAAGCGTGTATGGTCGGGTCACACAACCATGGATCTTGAGGACCTGTTTTTTCTTGTCATCCCAGAATGCGAGGTCTTTGTCTTCGACCATGGGGACGAGTATGTTCAACGATCGCTCAAAAAATGGGTCCCAGTTTGTGGTGACAATGCTATCGAATTGCGAAATTTCGGCTACAAGATGATGAAACATAGTTGCGAAATTGTTGACTTCGCCGGGAGCAGAAAACCATGCGATTCGGTCCAATATTTCCCTTGTGAGCCGATTTCTCTGACCCCCGTCAACTTTTTCGCAAAAGTACTGCATTAGGTCTGGAAATGGTGGAGGTGGTAGTTTCGCAGGATACCTGGCCTTTGCTTTGATTATGTCGTAGAAAGTTGGTGTTCCGTACGGCGCCATCTCTGTTGATATCCCGGCGCCAGCAAACAGCACGACGTGGCGTGCCTTTATATCATCGTATAGCGGATCAGGAATTATTTTTTTCTTTGTCTTCATACTGAACAATCTGTACGTGGAAGAAATCTACATTTTTTCTCAGAATTTGTCAAAAATTAGTTATAGTGGGCAAGAAAGAGCGAAGAGTAGGCGATAGAAGAAGGAAAACAGATTCCTGACGCACATCCGTGGGGTTTCTTCCTATTCGGTCGGCGGAGTCCTCGCTTTAAGACAATTCCTGGGGTCTACGATTTCGCGTGGAAATCACGCGTTCCGATTCAATGGATGAGAATCGTATTGAAACGTTTAGGTGGTCTAAGATCGGAAGGTGGATACCAGGGACGGGTACGACTACCTCTTAATAGCTATTTTCACACCCTTTATATTTCTTACTCCTTTGAGTGTGGAGACCATGCCCGTGATTGTACTCCCGATGATTTTGCTGGCAAACTCGTTGACCGGAACCTGCGCGTTGTTCAGATTTATCGTCACCTGAGAGCCATCAATAGAAAGCTCCAGAGTTCGAATCTCGCTGGTCCCTCTTAAACTAGCCACTACGCCGCCCACAGTATGGTCGATAAACCCGCTCACAAAATAATCGATGGGGATACATTCCTCATTTACCCAGAGACTTACCTCCTTTGACATTTATGTTGCTTCCTTTCTCAGACGAGATTTAGTCACTGATTGGATCTCACTGCTAAGATTTGATTGTTTTATTTGACCGTGCCTTCAAGCTCCTTCTCCCTGTCCCTTCGAATTTTGGAAGCTTCTCGATCCATTGCCATATCTCCCGTTCTTCGGTGATGGGGGTCTCTTCTGAGAAGCTGTTCCACATACGTTCCATTTTCTCCTTCATCCTCTGGAAATCAGCTAATAACTTAACTCCCCATTCCATAAGAAGTTCCTCCCGCATTTAACTCGTTTGGTCCAACAACCAGACATCTATGCCACCATACAAATTCTTTTTCAGAATAGACATAGAATAAATAGGCCGAATTTCTTCTCAAACCTTCACGGGTTTTCACCCCCCTTTATCAAGGATATCCAAATAGGTCTAAAAAAGTGAATAGGGTGACTGCCGTATTCTTTGAATAAAAGTGTTGTATTTTTTCTGAGAGCGATTGATTAGGGTTTGAAAGCTTTTAGTATAGAGTGAGGTTCAAAAATCGCGACTTCGGGGAGAAAAAGAGAAGAGTCTGCGAAAGAGGAACGAAAACGGATTCTTGACGCAGCACATCCGTGGGGTTTTTTCCCTTATTCGGTCGGCTTACAAATCTTCGCGGTCCGAGAAAGGGGAGGCTCATCTGTTGCAATGATGCAACAGAAATCGATGCCACTTTCTTCTCTTGTAACTACGATGAATATTCGCCGCTCCAGAGGGCTTCTAAGAATTCCCGAAGGGGTAGAAGGGTCAAACCCTCGAGAGTTCGCCTACGAGGCTCAAGGCTCACAGAGAGACAACGCTTCAGCTTCCTTTCTTCAGCAAGGGCCCGGAGGGATCTTAAATCACGGGCCGAAAGGTTTTCCTTGGCCTTTACCTCCACCGCCGTGTGATCCCCCAGTATAAAATCAACCTCAAATCCTGAAGTGGATCTCCAGTAGCTCAATGGTTCTCCGGAAATGTAATCACTGTAACTTATCAGTTCATGCATGAGATACGTCTCAAGGGCCTCACCGAATTCCGAGGTTCCGGGCCGGAAGTCCCGACCTTGAATCGCGGCCACAACTCCCACATCAAAGAAATAGTATTTCGATGAGGCTAATGGTTTTCTCTTCCTCGATTTGCGCCACGCAGGGAGCTCATAGAGGAGTAGCGTATCCTTCAAAATTTCAAAATATTCGTAAACTGTGGTACGGGGGACTTGAGCATCGTTGGAGATGTTTGTAAAATTCACAATCGTGCCATTACAGAGAGCGGCTACTTTAAGAAAGCGGCTGAAAGCAGGGATATTACGCGTGGTCCCTTCGGCTACAATCTCCTGCTGCAGATACGACCCTGTATAGGCCTGAAGGTCTGCCCGGGGATCATCAGAGAGATAGATCGAAGGAAGGAGTCCTCGCTCGATGGCCCTGAACAGGTCGAATTGGTTTCCGAGCTCCTGATAGGTGAGGGGATGCAGGTACTTTGTCCGCGCCCGTCCTCCTAAAAGATTGACTCCGCCTCGCCGAAGTTTACGCGCGCTTGAGCCCGTAAGAAGAAAACGAATGCCTCGTTCCTCTGTCAGGCGGTGGACTTCGTTGAGGAGGACAGGCAAGCGCTGAATTTCATCGATGACGACTATTTTGTCTCGTGGCTCGATTTCCTGGGAGATTCGGCTGGGATTCTGGCTCAGAGCCAGATATACGGAAGTGTCAAGAAGATCATATGATTTTACTCCTTTTAGGGAATGATGGATAAGAGAAGTCTTGCCCGTTTGGCGGGGGCCGAAAAGAAAATGGGATTTCTTCCGAAGAAGCGAAGAGAGATCCAGAGTCCGCTCGATGTATACAGAAGGATGGGGTGTTTTTTTGTTTGTCGTCATCTTCGTCATATATCATGTCAAATGACGACTAATATGTCAATACTTTTTTTTGAAACGGATCCCTGACGCAGCACATCCGTGGGGCTTTTTTCCTTATTCAGTCGGCTTACAAATCTCCCGGTCTCGGTTGTTCCCCGACTCAGTAACACGGGGGCTTAGAAATGAGTAAATTTGTGTCTCGTGATTTCACCTGCAAGGCATTACCGGGGCTATTTGAGAACTGAGGATTCTGGATTGGAAGCGCGATAACGGCTCCGGGCATCAACTGCGCTTGCAAACGAGTGGGTTTTGCACCCGCTTGTTGACTCCTTTTAACATGGTCTTGAAGGTTCTAAGCAAATTCCTTTTGAATAGATATCCGGTACGTAACCGCTATGGCGTTATCGTGAAAGCACCGGAGCTCAATTGTTTGATAACTGTCTTACCGTTGTAGGCAACGACCTTTATAAGACATTTGGTGGCTCTTGTAACGGCAGGAACCGACCACGAGTAATTGGGGCTTGTTAGTCCGCTTACAATAGCCTTCCAAGTCAGTCCACCATTGACCGAATAATAGGCGCTATAGGTTACTAAGTTAGAAGGACCATTCCATTGGATCAGATAGGGTGAGTCTGATGATAATATCGTAGTTCCTGCCAATGGGGCCACAAGATTAAACTGCGCAAAGTTTGCGGTCACGTTATAAGGTTTACTCATTTTCACCGAAACCGGAGTTTTTATCCCGGTAACGTCTCCAGTCCATCCAAAAAACGTATAACCAGAACCTGGCTTGGCTGATATTGATACAGAGGTGTTTGCGTTATGCCAGGTAGGACCTGACGGAGAAACTGTTCCCGCTCCTGAGGCATTCATAGTAAGTTCATACTGCGTATTAAAATATGCTGTATACGATTGCCCACCAACGGGCGGCTTGGTGAAGGTAAGCGTTGGCGACGTAGCACCGTTACTCCAATGGGTGAAGATAACCTGACATCCTGGTGAGAGACTTTGAGGGGAAATTGCCTGGACAGAGACCAGGCTCCCTGTTTCGCACATTAACTGCACCGGAGTATAATAACCGTTCCCGTCAGAAGAGATCTGCAAACCAGACGGAACAGAGTAAACGTTTATGATCGGAACATGTTTACCAATGTTGTAAAAATATGAATAATACGCAAAAGATGTGTTACCGAAGAGTTCGTCATAAGAGATCCAAAAGTAACCGTTTTCTCCCCATCCAGTGCCCCAACTGTTCTTAACGTGAAAAGCTTGTTGATTGTCGTCCCATCCCACAATTTCGATCGCGTGAGAACCTTGGTACCCTCCCCCCCAGTTAGGATCACATGAGTAAATTCCGCTCTGGTAGTAAAAAAAATCGTCATAGACATCCATTGTGCCAACCACTGGCCCTTGGTAGAGAAGGTTCTTCATATTTTGAATCGCGGCAGCGTAATTTCCCGACACGTTGTAAGTCGGAGAACTCACAGACCAGCTATCAATATAGTAGTTACTTGACGGGTGGCTAAAATATTCGGAGCAGGCATTCGCGCAATATCCATCGGTTGTCGTATAAGGATAACAGCTCTCCAGATTCGTTCCAGAATGAACGAGGAAATTTGCAGCATCGGATGGATAACCACCATTCTCACAATTATCTGTGCCTGGATTCGTGCAGGACAACATAATCTGTTCGGAAAGATCAAGGCTTAGACCCGGCTGGTTAAGAGAAATTAATGTGTCTGATTCAAGAACTGCAGTTGACCCAAAGGCCCAACAAGAACCGCACTGCCCTTGGTCCTTTACCTTTGTGACATAGCTATGTCCGTTTCGGTTCGTCCAATCGCAGACACTATCGGTGTCCGAACATGAAGGAGAAGGCGTTGCGGCGAAAGAAAAAGAGTTGCCTAACTTGGGTCGTCCGGATACCACGTGACCTTCTAATCTCTCAGGAGTGTCATACTTCAAACCGCTAAGCCTCTGCTTTAATTCTACAGGAAGCTTGGAAACAGAAGTTTCTCCTGCAGCCCATTTTGCGCCCCTCGCTTGAATGGCGGCATTGAGCTGGTCAATATCTGCCGAGTAGGAAATCCCCATGAAGAGAAGAAATGTACTGGCCAAAAACAAAGCAAATAAAGCAATCGTTTTCATTTTTGCCCTCCTTCCCACCTCTTCATTGAGTTTTAGTGTCTGAATGATGGTGTATAGGTCTTTGGTGGCGGCGTATAGACCCTTGGCGGTGGTGGTGGCGGTGTATAAGTCCTTGGTGGCGGCGGTGGTGGTGTATAGGTCTTTGGCGGAGGAGTAGGTGGTGGCGTATACGATTTTGGAGGAGGTGTGGATGCCTTCACAGACATATTTGTTCTTGGCGGGGGCGTAGATGCCTTGACAGAAGTATTTGTTTTTGGAGAAGGAGTAGTTGTCTTCGAAGATGTGTATGTTTTTGGAGAAGAAGTAGGCCCCTTCACGGATGCATTTGTTTTTTGCGGAAGGGTAGATGCCTTCGAAGACGTGTATGTTTTTGATGGAGGCGTAGATGCCTTATTCACCTGAGCATCGTGATGGATTTTGCCCTTTGGATCATTCCTCAAGATTTGTTTGTGGGACTCCTGCCACCGATCATGAAATCCACTCCACCCATTTCTCCAATGATTCTGATAATGGTCCATTTCGCCGGGAGGGCATCCATGATGAAATAACAGTTTATGTGAGTCACCCGGCGCTTCATAATAAAACCCTCCACCGTAAAAGTATAAGGGTATGCCATCGATCTCGAAAGGCCCATCGTAATAGACGCCGTCTCCCTCAGGAGGACCTTCCATGCCGACATTAAGGCTTACGATCGGATCGGTCTTTGGCGGATCGGCAGATACCTGATCAGCAGATACCTCTGGTACTTCTACTTCTTCCCGAGGTAATCGGGCCGTTCTCACGTTTTTCTTCATAGAAGGCGAAGGTAACGGCGATACGGAGTTGACATTAAGGCCCGCGTCTGGATCATCCTTCGGGGGATCAGCGGACACCTCTACATCTTCATGACGTGGCCGGGCGATTCTCGCTTGTTTCTTCATAGAAGGCGAAGGCAGCGGTGATTGATAAGGCTCCCATGTTTGACTCTTGGAGAGAATATTTCCGGCGCTGTCACATGTTAATGTTACGTCTAACATGCCGGAACCTCTCCGGCCTTCTTTATTGAAAGAATAATAATAAATGGTATATTCGTCTTGTTGTTCCACCCTTGCCGGAGGGCCCCATCTTTGCTCAACCCTGTCGATGGTGTGAACACATCCGAATAACCCCAGTAGAGCTATCAAAGCAAATAACGAAATCGTTTTCATTTTTGACCTCCTTGACTTACAAACTCGGGAGTAAATACCCCCATCTTTACTGTTACGTAGAACCATTCTCCCAGGACCATAAAAGAAAACCGGATTACCTGTTTAACAAAGCCACGGCAATCCGGTTCCATTGTCCTTCGGCAACCCGGCTATCCCGTTGGGACCCGTGGCTTTCCGTCCCACGATTACTCGTGGTTTGGCTTTGTCGGCAGTATTTTTTAAGCCAA
The DNA here is from genome assembly GCA_002311635.1 of Syntrophaceae bacterium UBA1163. Classification (GTDB taxonomy): domain Bacteria; phylum Desulfobacterota; class BSN033; order BSN033; family UBA1163; genus UBA1163. The sequence continues at coordinate 12,783 of DBZJ01000154.1, read as the reverse complement.
TTCTTCTGACTTACTCTGGAGGGAGCAATTTCAATGCCAATGGACTTTCATCGCCCCAACCAATTGATGTTAAAAGATTATTAAAAAAATTGGATTTGGATGGAAAATAAAATAAGTGACACTTCTTGTTACAGGAAGATAAAGGTTTCGTAGATGCCATTTATTAGCAGAACAGCCGCAAAAGAGATTCCTCGTGTACGGAATCAGTCAACCGTGTAGACGTAGTGCAATACGGAGGAAAGAGACAGGGGTAGGCGATAGAGGGACGAAAAATGACGCGCGATCAGAAGCGTAAGGCGCAAAAAAACTGGGCAATCCTGAGTGGGCACCCAGTTTTGGGGGTATTTGCCTCTCCTTCGTGGACTCATTTCGAACTTTTATAGCCTCTCCACCTGATGAATTCCAGGAAACCCTCGGGACCATCCAATCTTGACATGATTTTTTGTCAAAAACTGTAATCCTATAATATTGCATTGGCATGTTTTTTTTAGGGTTCCCTTCGTGGACTCATTTCGAACTTTTATAGCCGCTCCACCTGATGAATTCCAGGAAACCCTCGAGATCATCCAATCTTTCTTTTCTTCTTGAATCTCTGCAAAATATAAGAAATAGAGGATTCTTACAAGCGAAGCTTGCGAGAAACATACCCCGATCTACCCAATTATTGACATTCATGAGGGTTATCGTAAAATATCCTTAAATCCTGAACAAAAGTATTTGGAATTTCCCCGATGCTCTTCCCCTCTCCCCGCAGGGCAGGGAGAGAGTGTTAGAAGAAAACTCTCAGATTTAAGCATGTAGGAATCCAGCGAGGACATTCTGAGATGGTCCGGCAATCAAACACAGGAGATGATTTTGACGCAGAAACCGAATTGATTAGGATAGAAGCTGAAGGAATTGCAAAGCGGCACGGAATAGATACTGAGCGCGTCATAGCCATTTATAAACGAAGTCCAGACATTAGCTTTTTTCCTGTTCTTGCCCCATTTCAGACCAATTTAGACCGAGCGATTGCCATCCTTGGAAACAACAAGGCACTTCAACTCTTTGAAACCGAGGATCTCAGCAAGCTTGACGAAAGGGTTTTCTTGGTTGATCAAATTAATCACTTTCTACCTCCACTTTACTCCCTTGATGAACTAGCACAGGTGACAGAGGATTTTATCTCATACTTACTGAGGAATCGAATTCCTTTACTCAGGGCGGGGCAGCCACTAACGAAATTTGATCGATCGCTTTGGCTGGATTGGCAATTTGCCAAGCTTTACCATTTTGACTTTCCGCCAGGCTTTCCATCACCCCCAAAGGAGGACAGGGTCCACTTAAAAGCAGATAGGGGGAAATTACTTGATCTTAAAGTCGCCATCCTCAAGATATTATCTCGAGCCATAAAGCGTCAAGCCTCAGTGAACACATGGGAGGACTGCCTTCGGGTATTGACCGAAACAGTTTCTGCAGAAGAAGCCGAATTTTACCTCCGCATGGATCACTTTTACATGGGTTATGACCTAACGGACAGAGGAGCGCCCGAGGAAATTCCCGGCTTAGATCGCCCTGGAGGATTCACCGACTTGCTGGAGGTCATCGGGCATTTTGAGAAGGAACTCACCATTGGAACTCTTGCCGAGACGCGTAACGCAATAGGAGACATGTTAAAATTGGATGAGTTCAATCGTCCGAGATTATTCTTGAGGAATTATTTCGAAGCTATCAACCATCCGTTGAAAGACGTTTTGGATTCTGCCCTGGATCTATTTTCATCTTTAGAGTCTAAAGAGAGTGATTTTTGGAACAATTACAGGAACCGTGTGAATCAGGCTCTCGAAAATGATTTTTATGAAGAGATTCCTGGAGAGAAAGTAAAACGCAAATTTATGCACTCCTTTGAACCACTAATGAAAAACCTTTCAACATTGATCAAAACCCACCTTGAAGCCACTGGTAGACTGCCTCGGATTTCAATTTCTGAAGATGAAGATACAAAAATCCAAGACCAATACGTTTTTCGCCAAGAGGGTCAAATTTGGACAACCATCTACAACGGCATTACGAAAAGATTCGAAGACGCTAAAGGATTTCATTACATTGCCCATCTCCTCAGCAACCCTGGAAAAGAAATTGATGTATTAGAACTGGTGGCAGCAGTTGAAAAACAAATCGATCAGTTCTCTGGAAGCATCTACAGCAAGATGACCGCGGAGCAGCTGGAAGAACTTAATTTAACACCGTCACACTTGGATGATGGAGGAAAGATTATAGATAACAAGTCCGAAATAGCATATCGGCATCGTTTAGATGAGCTTCGTGAAGAATATGAAGGTAGTATAGGTAATCCTGAGAAGGCCGCCGAAATCAAAGAACAGTTAGACTTCATAGAAAAGGAATTATCCGCTGCCAAAGGTCTGGGTGGCCGGACCCGTAAATTTCCCACTCAAAAGGGAACAGCCCAAAAAGCAGTATCTAAGGCCATTTTACGAAGCCTGAAAATCATTAAAAACCATCATCCAGATCTTTACACCCATCTAAACAACGCCTTGAAGCCAATCAGTGCCCCGTTCCGTTACAACCTCGATCGACCAATTGATTGGATCACCGAATAACACGAAAATAATCCTCCTTCTCATATTTTTTTAATTTGAGACGCCAATTGTCACACCCGCCCCTCCATTTGTCGCGCCACATTAATTGAAAGGAATTGAACGTTTGTAGGCGCAATAATGGGAAATAATAAAATCATACTCGATCAAACAATGCATCTGTGGAGAAGCAAAGCCGGAAAATCATTTTCCAAGGAAGACGCCATAGAAATCATTACAAATATGGTTGGTTTCTTCGGAATCCTAGCTGAATGGGATCAAAAAGCCCATAGCCAGGACTGCCATCACGAAATACCGAGGCAACGGCATAGCAATGGGAGAATGCAGAAAAAATGATTATTAGTGGGTTTGAATCAAAGCCGAATGCCGTGGAGCGCCATATGAGTTATTTTGTTCACTATTGTGCACTGTTAAATTTTCATGTCGCACACTAAAATATCATTACATTTCAAAGAGTTATAAAATTTGTGCACATTTGCATGATGTGCAAGAAGGAGGTTCAGTATGACCAAAAAAGTTGTAAGAACTGTAATCGATCTGCTTAAGGAACGAGTTTACTTCCCCGATTTTCTTCGTTACGTCTTCCTCTGTGTATATGTGTTTTATACGCACATCTATGATGTCTTCGACCAAACTCCCTATATCGGAGTTTTCGGCCCACATGGATCAGGAAAATCCCGCCTGGGAGATGTACTTGAGGGCCTCTGCTTCAGGGCAACTCAAACCTGCAACATCACTTCAGCTGCTCTATTCAGGTCCGTTGACCTAGAAAAAGGAACCGTTATCATTGATGAAGGTTTACACAATCAAAACAGATCCGACAACCTCAACAGAATCCTACGGTCTGGGTACCGGAGAAGCGGTCGAGTAAAGTGTTGCGACCCAGGCGGTTCCGTTGTATCCTTTTCAACTTACTGCCCAAAAGTGATCGTCGATATCAACGAACCTGGTGACCCAGCTCTATCAAGCCGTATCATTTCTATCTTCATGACCCGTACACCACATCGTATGAAGAGATTTCGTGACTCCGAATCTCAAGTTGCCTTCAGGACTGCGAAAGAACTCATCAACGCATTCTGGGAAGAGAATCGTTCGGCCCTCTTTGAGAGGAACAGGCTGTCCGAAGGGTTTGATGACATTTTAAACAGGGACGAAGAATTGTGGACCCCTCTGCTAATCGTTTCGCAACTGTTGGATTCCACATTCGACAGGCCTTTCTTCTTTGAAAAAATGCTTTGCCTGGCTCATAAGGTGATCGACTCCAAAAAAAGAAGCGAACTAGAGAACAATCTCGATCTTCAAATCCTTGAAGGTACCAGGGCCTTTATTGAAGATAAAGAAACGAAACCTCTCAAAGTAGGTCTTTATGTTGCTTTCCAGATCAGAGATTTTATCCGGAAGCGATGGGATCTCCGTGGATTGAGTACTAAAAAGGTCGTTCAGACTTTGAAACTTTACGGTGTTTGCGGTGAAAGGAAAAGACCCCGCATTTTGCTCTCTGGAATAAGCCAGCCAGCTTGCTACCCTATTGATACGGGCACACTTTCTGAAATAACCGAAAAATATTTTGATGGAGGTGAAAAATGAACACATCCGATTTCAGATCAGTCTACAGGCCTAAGAAATTCTCGGAGGCGATAGGCAATAAGTGGTCAATCCAAACCCTAAAGAACATCGTCATATCAAACCGCATCCCCAATGGGATTCTATTCCATGGGCATCCCGGGACCGGGAAGTCTTGTCTATCCTACGTATTCGTGAAGGCGCTTAACTGTTTGAACTTCAAAGAAGACGTCTGTGACGTTTGCAAAAACTGCTTGTTGATGGAGAAATACTATCCTCACGGATCATGGTTAGCTGACTTTCATGATTGCACCATTATGAAAGAGGATCATCTTGAATATCTAATTAAAAACCATTTTACCGCTTTCCCTCAGAACAGACCTGATAAAAACATCCATGTGTTTGATGAATTTCAACGCACAAGATCCTCATTTCAGGAAAAGCTGTTACGTCAGCTCGATACAAATCCAAATCTCTTGCTGATATTTCTTTTGATTGACGCATCGCACGTTGAGGATGCCTTCCGTCAAAGAGTACTAGTTCTAAAGACCGAACGACCGGAAATTCAAGAGGTCATCCCCTGGCTCCGTCGCATATGTGATTCAGAACAAATTGCCGTAAAGGATGTCCGGGCGTTAAAAGAGCTTGCCATCACCGCTGGCTTACTTCCGCGTGAATGTCTGAGTCTCCTCCAAAAGGTTTCCTATATGGATAACATTCTGACAACGGACCTAGTAAAGGAGGCAGCCAGGGATTATCGAAGTACTACTAAGGAGACTCCGTCGTACGTATTCTCAGAGGAATAGATCCAAGCAGTAGTCGTGGCTGTACCTTTCGTATAGCCCACTAGATCGATGCCAGGGGTGAAGGACCGAGAGGACCTCGATGGGGAAGACCATCCACTCAATCAAATAGGGGCCGAAGATTGTTGGTTTAAATGATTCCATAAGGGGAGAGTCTTATCGAGAGACGAAGGTATTGAGACCCTCCCTCATGACTGGCTCCTTTTAACGTAGCTGCCAAAGAACCGGTGATGCCAGACGCGCACTTGGATAAGGAACTGCCGTAGTGCCATTACAGTCCACTTGAGCAGATGGTTGCAAGAAGAGAGCTTGAGGTTGCTTGAACGATTAATAATGGGAACTACAATCGCCCGATAGAGAGGATTTGATAATTTATCAGGATGAGTCTCCTGACAGGGCTGTAAAAACTGAACAAGTCAGAAAGGTTTTTGTTAATTCTTAAGAAAGAGAAAGAGATGATGAAGAAAGATAAAAATAAATAAGGAGATGAGTTGGGGATGTATTTGAGAAAGATAAAACAACCATGAATCACTGACGGCAGAACATGATCGTTGGAATCAGATTAACAAAACACTTTCGGGACCAGGCCTTTAATATGTCCTATTTCAAAAATCCCCGAGGGGGCACACGAAGCCTTCCCCCCTCGGCAGTGACCGAAGGTCCCATATAGTGGGTAATTACATGCAGGGATCCAACTCATATAAGGTCGACCTCCATCAACAAGGAGAGCTTCAATCCGAACTAAAAAGAGCCGGCTTCAGATTCTCCAGATCTCAACATTCCTTCTGGAGGGCAACTGATGGAAGGTACACCCTCACACTCTTTAAGAGTTCGAGGCTTCTCATACAGGGGAAAGACCCTGGCAGGGTCGCCCTTTTGATTTTTATCAGGACATCAAGGCGGAATGGAGACCCCCGGGCGAAAAGGCCCCAGCTGTAACAGTAATTGCAGATAATAGAGCGGTTACTGTCCCTCAAGATGAAGAACCTGGAAAAGAGGCGCGAGTTCCAATAGGAGAGGTCACCGCGCATACGGAGATTCAATGGAAATTACTTAAACTTGGCAATGACATGGGGCTTGATGTATGGGTAGCTAGAAACGATAGAAGTCGAGAAATCCGAGGAAATCGATTTGCCGACCTGGCCAGAATCAAGAAAGAGCTTCCGTTACAGTTTGATGAAGCTACAAACCGGACCATCGAGCTCATCGATGTAATATGGCTCAAAGGAAACGCGATTGTCGCTGCTTTCGAAATTGAGAGCACCACTTCCATTTATTCTGGCATTTTGAGATTGGCTGACTTAATTTCTATGCAGCCTAATCTAAACATACCTCTCTACCTGGTAGCGCCTGACGAACGTAGAAGCAAGGTGATTTTGGAAGTAAACCGCCCTGTTTTTTCTCATTTATCTCCACCAATGAGTGAGCTTTGCAGATTCATTTCATTTTCTGCCTTGGACGAGCAAATTTCAAAGGCATCCTCTGTTGTGAGATACCTAAAACCGGATTTCTTAGAACATTTATCAGAATCATGTGAAATAGAGGAGGACCAAGATTAGAAATGGACGTCCAGCATGAAGGACTCGAGTGTCAGGTCTACACTATTCACAGGTGTCATGCCTAAAATTGTGGGGGTGAGAAATGAAATATTGGTTTATCATACATAGTCTTCCAGCTTATAATGCGCATAATGATTATATTGGAAAAGAAAAAAAGCGCGCCGGAAAAATCGAGAATGTCAAAAAGGGTGACAAAATTGTCTATTATGCCACCGGGGATTCTGTGATAGTGGGTACATTCGATGTTATCACCAGTAAAAAAGAATGGACAGATGACGAACACTGGAAGGGCCCTCATATCTGCATGAAAATAAAGCCCCGTAAATTGGCCAAAGCTCCCCATTATATAAGAATTCAGGACTTATTAAGGCAAATTGAAACGCCTCTTTCAATATTCCGCGACAGAAAATTCAAGGGCATAAAATTTAAAGATCGAACCTCAGTGGAGATCACTGAGAAAGATTTTGAGTCTATAGAGAAATACATAAAGTCATGTAAGTCAACTGAGCCCGAGTTATTCAGAGGAAGGGCAAACGACGAGAACTTAGGAGAACCCTTGGACCTTGAAGTTATGAATTATGCTCCAACATCAGAACAGGGGGTTGTGGCTTTATTCGCTCACTTTATGGGCAGGATAAGAGATCATAGGTTCGTCAAAATCGAATTTATTAGACAAGGTTTTCCAGATGCTTGCGCGATTGAGAAGGACAGGAGCGGGTATTCGAGAAAATATATCGAATTCGAATTTAAGGCTTCAAAATTTAGAGAGCACATGAAAAAATCATCACATGCGGATATTAGATGTGACTATGTTGTTTGCTGGGAAAATGATTTTTCTACGTGCCCAGTGCAGGTAATAGAATTAAAAAAGGAATTCGCGCCGCTAAATCGCGTGTAAGTGGTTTATACTGTTGATAGACCGATAACCAGACGAGAGAGAAATTCCCGAATCAGAAATTTTTGGCCTTTGTCTATAACCTTAATTTACATCTTAGGACCCGACACCTTTTTCGTCCGTTGTGGGTCCTCTTTCTGAGCGTACAAGGTAGGTTATTAAATGGGTATCCTTGACAAGACCAAGCCAATTCGCTTTTTTCTCAAAATTCCACCTTCAAATGAGGAAACCTGCGAGATACATCGTCATATCGGAGAGTTACCCTGCCCGTGGCCTCAGTGCGAAAAAGGCATTGAAGATGAAACGATTATTGGGATGTATCAATTTGGCATAAGAAAAGAACATCGATTCGAGCGCAAACGATGGCAATCGCATGACGGTGAAGACCGCTTTTCGTGGATTGATCTATCCCTCCCCATTCACTCCATGTCGAGCAAAATCATTAAGGAAGAGGTAAGACGTTCTTTAGGGGTCGATCCTCCATTTCCTAATGCGATTTATCATTATACGAACATACAAGGTTTACACGGGATAATTAATTCAAAAGAATTCTGGCTCACTGATCATTCGTACATGAATGATTCAAGAGAAATTGAATATGGATTGGACATAATCAGGGCAGCGGTCAAAGATCTAAGCAGTAATCCGAAGTACTCTGAGAAGCTCCCCATAATTGGAAAGTGGGAGAAGATTCTTGACAGCAGAGAGTCCTATAGAATTTGCATTGCATGTTTTTCTCTGGAAGGCGACAGTTTGAGCCAATGGAGAGGTTATGGGGGCAGAAGCATTGGTATTTGCCTCGGCTTCAGTGTCGAGAGCGCTATGTTTTGGCATTTCTTAGGTCTAAACCTACAAAGAGTCATTTATGATAAGGAGAAACAATTCGCAATTGCTAAGATCATCCTCCATATCTATCTTACCATCATTGAATGGACCCAGCAAAAAGGTATGGATGTTGATGAAGACATTTTTGGAAGCAGTTTGATTACAAATCTCTACCAACAGCTTGTCTTTTTTAAGAACCCAGCTTTTTCAGACGAGAAGGAGGTTCGTTGGGTGTATACCGAAGACAAGAAGATGTTCCCGGACGATGATGCTTTAGCTCCTAAACACTTTCGTTTAGATCCGAATATTCTTGTACCGTACGTCACTTCTACAGATGTCATTAATATGTTTAAAGCGAAAGGATTTCCTGTGGGAAATGCCCAGTCCAAGTTGTTGCCTCTCCAAGAGGTCATAGTGGGACCGCAAGAGAATGAGGACTTAGTCAGAAAAAGTATTAGTGAGTATCTTAATGAGAAGGGTTATGGCTTCGTAAAGGTAAGGAATTCAGAAGTCCCGTTCCGGCCGAAGCAATCAAGGTAAAAACCCTGGGGTCAGATAAAAACTCCGGTAAAACGAAGGCTTTGGGGGGCAGCCCTTGACACGAGACAAATTGATTAAGACCTCCATATCCTCCATCAAAAAGTGGGGCGGCAATTCGGGCGTTGAGTCAATAAGCTATGGACTGATCAGGCAAGTGGTTGAGTCGAGAGTCATTAAGTAACAACTGATTGAGTTATGTAGTCAACGGGTCCAGAGTCTCTGACTGAAAAATTCAGTCAATTTTTAAATAAGAGACACGCCTTAAGAAGGCTGTCATCCCTAAAAAGTTGGTCATTTCACTTTATGGTAAAACCATCGGGTGGATTTGCTAAACGACTACTGGCCCATCACCTTTTACAAGAATAGTCTTTGTTGCCCTTAATCAGTTAGCCTCCAAACAGAAATTGAAATGCAAGGAGTCAGGTCTACAAGCTCCTTGAATGCAATAAAGAAGTTGCCGCCCCCAACAAATCACCTTATCGCTTCAGAACTCCCCATATATATAGAGAAGCAACTCAAATCTCACTCTCGTTACATTTTGTGTTACAAACACCTCCTCAATCAACATCGGAATACTTTCGTGAAACGAGACACGCTGATTGACACGGAACAAAGGGTCGCCCTTATTCTCACGGCAATGGAGAAGGGGTTTCGGATCGAGTTCCACACCCTGATGAATCTCAAGAGAAGTTATGAATCGACCCTCTTCAACCTTAGGGAGGAAATGCAGGGAAAATTAGGAAGCGCCATCAGGGTGAATTCGAACAGAGACCTTGGAAACCTGCTTTTTAATAATTTGGGTCTATCTCCGTTAAGGAGGACGCCAACAGGGAATTCCTCCGCCTCTATCGATGTTTTGGAGAGGCTTCGTGATTCTTATTCCGATGTTTATCCTTTCCTGAAATCGGTGATCGAATTTAAGAACGCCCAGTCATTAATCAAGTCCGTGAAAACCATCTCAAAGAAACTGGACTTGCAAGACAGAATTCATCCCGAATTTAATCATTCAACTTGTCCAACTGGCAGAATCTATTCTTACATCCAAAATCTGCCCAAAGAAGTCAGGAAGGTTCTAATTCCTGACGAGGAAGGGAATGCCTTTATCGAACTTGACTGGTCTCAACAAGAGCTGAGAATTCTTGCTGCTCTCTCTCAAGAACCCGTATTCCTCGATTGCCTCGACAGAAATGAGGACCTACACAAGAGGGTTATCTCGGAGATGTTCCATAAACCTATCTTTGAAGTGAAGGATGAAGAAAGGAAGATTGGAAAGACAATCAATTATGCTCTGATCTATGGTCAGGAAGCACCAGGCCTCTCCTGGAAGTTAAACATCCCTTTAAAAAAGGCACAAGAATTGATTGACCAGTACTTCTTATCATTACTGATGATCCGGAAATTCAAGGACGAATCAAGGGAGAGATTTTTGAGTGAAGGCTATTCAGAAACAGCCTTCGGACGAAAGACTCAACTGGATCTTATAGGATCAAAAAGGGCGAGGGAGCTCAGACGAGGGTTCAATCACATCTTTCAGGGAACCGGTGCAGACATCTTGAGAATGACCCTTGTCAGACTAAACGAAGCCCTGGTGGGCCAAATGGCTAAGCTAAAGTTCTGCGCTCATGATGCCATCTACATCGAAGCCAAAGAGGAGCTCTCAGAAGAAATAGGAGAGTTGGCGAAATCCATCATGGAGATCGAGTTTAAAGGAGTCCGACTTCCGGTCACAGTGAAAATCCACAACAACCTCTCCATGGGGGATTAGAGCACACACATGAAACACAGTGGTTGATCAGGAAACATGTCATGCCGACTCCGCTGAAGAATACACCTTGAAACCCGCAAATACGAATAAGGCAGCGCCATTTCTGACTCTGTATCCGTTCTTTGTCAGTTGACCATGGATTTTCTTTTTGGCGACTATAACTACGGAGTTTGATCACACTGTTTACTTAGTTTACACTTATTCAATCTATCGGCTTCGCTTTCCGAAAATCTATATCAAACACCTCTAAGCAAATAGCATCCTTATAATCTTTTTCTACTTCTCTGGCTTTCTGCTGAAGGTCCTGCACTAGATCATTAAATGCCAACTTCCGGCCATTTTCACTCTTCAACCAATAATTTTTCTCACCTTTATATCCCAGGACGTAGATACCATAATTCGAATCAGGAGCTCGGAGGTACTTTCCGACTAATTGATCGGTAAGCCCCTCTATAAGGTCATTTAATGAACAGTTGTCAGCCCATTTGACCTCAATAGAAACAGGAGCTATGCCAGGAGCTTCTATCCGTAAATCCGGTTTTTGTTCTAGGTCGATTTCTCCTTCTTGAGGAACATTATATCGACCCCTTGAACGTAAACGAAGCTGTCTTGCCAACCAGCTGCGTAATCTATCTTCCTTATCATCAGGATGGAGGTCGTAGCGTGAGCTAATATCCCCTTTTTCAACTTCGTCTTTGATTGCGGTGAATCTATTACATGCGATTTTAAAAAGTTCACGCGAGGAATGAGGGGCATTTTCATATTCTTGCATAAAATCTCGAATGTCTTGAGGGTTCCATGGTGGAGATTCAGATAGTTGCTCAGCCCTTTTTTCAACTAGATGTAGGATGTAATCACGGTATCGCATGAACATTGGATCCCCGGAAAGTGAGCGCAAAACATCATCTACCTCCCGTCCAGGTACACGCGAAAAGCGTTCGATCAAACCGCTTCTGAATTCTTGAGCATCATCTCGAGCGGTAGGAGTGTAGGCTCCACCATGAATTCGGTCTATGTCTTCTTCGACGTCTACATACCGAAAGACCAATGGAATAAATTCGATCATAACCTTTGCACTTAAATAATCTGGGTTTTCAATTAGAGGATACTCACGATGGAAACGGGTACTTAGTCCTGCACAAATCCCCACCATAAGGCCAGTGGGATCTGAAGTTTCGGAAAGCACGTTCTTTAGCTTTTTCAATGCAACATTAGAATCGAGTTGGAACAATACCACCATCCATAGAATAAAACGAGGGTCGTGGACGGTATAATTTACAAGCCGCTGTGTTGCAAGGGTTGCAAGAGCCAAGCGTGGCGGATTCGGTAGACTCATTAATATAGATAACGCCTCTTCTAAGACATCGTAATGCAAAGGATCACTCACATTGAACTGTTCTAAAATAACCTCTGCAATTAAAAAACATATATCTTTTCCGTAATAACGAATAGAGCTTAATACCCCATGGACATGTTCACGATCAGCAGGAATGTTCCATTCACCGCGAACGCATTCGGAGAGCACATCTCTTACGGCATCTGGACGATGTTCGGCAAGAGCTGACAACCATTTGGGAAACCCATTCATTTCATTGACCGCATACCGGCAGGCAAGGCGCGCCTCATCAGATGGCATTGTAGGAAAGTCTAATTCACCATCTGCCAAAGAGATATTGATACCACTAAGACCTACAATAACTCTGTGATCCGTTTCGTTCGGTTTAGGTTTCTCATGAGGAAGCGGTGGCGTCCACTGTCGCCAGGCAACCTTCCACCCCGTGGCTGCGGCGCGTGCGATAATGACGCCTCTTTTGACGCCAAGCGGCAACCAACTGTTTGTCCCCCAACGCTGGCAGTCCTCGGATGCGGCTTCTCTAGTCAACTCTGACAGGGCATAGATAGCCTTACCATTACGAAGGTTCTTAAGATTACGATAAAGCCAGATTTGGTCTCGAAACCTTGAGTAACGATTTCCAATAGCATTTTTAAATCGCCAGTACGTCTGGTCCCAACTGTAAATTCCGCGTCGGTACAGAAAATGCCGGACCTTCTGCGTAATTCTAATTTTAGATTCTTTCTTGAATAGATTTATTAGCTTACTATTGCCCTTGATTGATTGCTTTATCATTTTCTTAATAAAGCGCTTCCGACCCGATGAATACCAGAGATCGACCGCAAATAGAAGTGCTGTGGTTCTATTCTCTTCCGAAGGACTTTCGTGAATATCTTTAATAAG
>DBZJ01000209.1 GCA_002311635.1 Syntrophaceae bacterium UBA1163 | reverse complement strand
TTTTCTGGCATAGCTTATAAATATGTTGTGTTGAAAGAAAGGCTCATTCTGCTATTTATGCTTGGAATGATGATCGCTGTTACGATCTCGACTTTACTGTGCTTAAAAATTTTGGGAAAGGAGTTTTGGGCGGATATTCATACCGGCTAGAAGAAGGTTCTCAAGAAGACCCGGTTGAACCGATCTTCCGGGAGCCATTCGATATTTTACATAGAAAGGACTTAAGATTAAATAATTGAAACCGAAGACTTGGTCCATCCTTGTATTGAGTGGTGTATTGGCCATAACAGCAGGGGTCCTATTTTTAAAGAAGATAACGGTCCTTCAAATAGAAAACAGGGATCATTTGCGGACAATTCGCATCCGGATCGGCCTATCTGAACCTTTCTCTGTATTCTATGTCCATTCGATTTATAAGGAGCCTGTCACGGAGGAATTTCGGACAAAAGGAGATGCGATTGCCCTGAAAAGGGTGAGAACAAAAAGCCCTGCGGTTATGGAATACTATGGGTTTGAGGATATGAAGGGATTCCATCCGATGAACGAGTGGCTGGGGGCCATCTATTTTAAGTGGGGGATAGGAGATGGACAGGGATTGATTGTCAGAGACAGGAAGATCTACTTGAGCGAGATCGGAGAAAGAGGAGATCGGATTCAATTGAGAGTCGAATCGATGTCTCTCTTAAACTATCTTTTCTCCGAGATATTTAAGTGAAAAGACAAGGATAACCGTTAAGACTGCCCTGCCATAGATGACCCACTTTCCCAGTCTTCCTGTTAAACCAAATCGCGTACGCCAAATTCATCCCCTGCATAATCTTGGATATAGGGCTTTCTTCTGCCGTCTCCACGACAAGATGGACGTGATTACTCATTAACACCCAATGGTATAGCTTGCATAAGGTAAGCCAATTTCGCGGAATACGCGCGTTTGTCCTTCGGATCGGCTAAGATTGCCCTTTTGAATCATTAATGCGATAGCCCTTATTTGAACACTTCTACTGAATGAACTATTGTTGGAAATAATTAGTTCATCGCCAATCACTTAGGCGAGCAGTAAAGTAGAGATACTGGTTTGCTTTGCAGACGAAGCCACAGATTTCCTAATTATTCTATTCCCGATACATCGATTCAATCAAATCCTTGTAATGCTCATTAATATACTTGCGCTTGACCTTCATCGTCGGTGTTACTTCACCATCTTCTGTATAAAGTTTCTTGTCGAGAATCCTGAATTTTTTGATTGATTCTACGCGGGCTAATTCCTTGTTCACCTTGTTGATTTCCGATTGTATTAAATTGATCACTTCGTCGGCCTTTGTCAAGCTTGCGAATGTTGTATAATGGATTTTCAGCTGCTGCGCATAATTCACCACGTTCTCTTCATCAATGACAATTATTGCACTCACATATTTTCTTTTATCCGCAATGATCACTGCATCATTTATATAGGGAGAAAATTTCAACAGGTTTTCGATGAATTGTGGGGCGATATTTTTACCCCCTGCTGTGATCATCAAATCTTTCTTCCTATCCGTAATCTTCATGTAACCTTCTTCGTCAACTTCACCCACATCACCCGTATGGAACCAACCGTCCTTGATAGCATCTTTGGTAGCTTCTTCATCCATGTAGTACCCCTTGAACACCCCTTTGCCTTTTAACAGGATCTCACCATCTTCAGCAATTTTCACCTCAGTACCGGGAATTGCTTTACCCACCGTCCCAATTTTAAAATTGACATCATTTGATGCGTGAGTGGTACCCGTTGCCTCGGTCATACCAAACCCCTCATAGATCGGAACACCGATACTCTGGAAGTACTTAAGTATTTTATGCGAGATTGGGGCTGCCGCAGAATTGCCTAGACGAATTCTTTCGAAACCGAGCACTCTCTTCAAATGCCAGAACATGGAAAAGTAAGCCAATTGATACAGAAAAGTAAGGACAAGGGATGGCTTTGTTCCTTCAAGTTTGATTTCATTATATCGCGTCCCTATATTCACCGCAATATTATAAACTGTTCTTTTCAGCCATGTTGAATCTTCGATCTTGAGAATTATATTGGAGTAATATTTTTCCCATATTCGCGGAACTGCTTGGAAGATCGTTGGCGAAACATCCCTGAGATCCTCCATAAGTGTATCTGGACTCTCTGCCATGTTAACGGTATGCCCGACAGTGAGATGGGCCATTAGTGCAAAAACCTGCTCATACACATGACAGATAGGAAGAAACGATATTGTCTCGTCCTTGTCAGTGAACTTCGCCACAATACCTGTCTTCTCCCCAACATATAAATAACCTTCATGGGACAGCATGGCCCCCTTGGGCCGACCCGTTGTTCCAGAAGTGTATATAATACTCGCTATATCCTCAGCATGTCTTATATCAACGAGCCGAGCAAACATAGATCGATCTTCGTTCCGTACCTTATCACCAAGTGCAATAAGTCCGTCAAAACTCATTAGCATTGGATCCTTGAAATGCCGCAAACCTTCCATATCCCACACGATAATCTTTTTTAACAAAGGTGTGTTCCTTCTGAATACAAGAGCCTTGTCGAGTTGTTCCTCGTCCTCGCAAAAAAAGATTACGGAGCCGGAATGGCCAACTATGTACTCGCATTCTGCGGCTGGATTTGTTGGATATACGCCAACAAATATTCCACCAGCCGACATGATCCCTAAGGCCGAATACAACCATTCCGGTTGATTTTCCCCGATGATTGCAGCCTTATCCCCGTTCTGAAAACCAATTGCATTCAAACCCATAGCAACGCACTCAACTCTATCCAGATATTCTTTCCAAGTAATATCTTCCCAAAGGCCTAACACCTTCTGTCTCATTGCAATACTGTGGGGCTTTTTTTCTGCCATGCAGACTAATGCCTTCGGTAATGTATCTACTATCATTTCTTCTCCCCGCCTGCGATTATCTCCATGTCTCAAAATCGATTAACAACATCAAACTGGGTATTGGTTTTGTTTATCGAAACCTTACTTTTCTTCTATAACGCTTGTATCCCTTGACGGATGTCTCTGTTGATATCCCCAAATAGAACTCCTTAACATCGTCATCTTCCAACAACACTTTTGGCTTGTCTGCTCTGACAACACGTCCATTTTCCATAAGATAAGCAAAATCGGCGTATTGCAAAGCCATGTTTACATTCTGCTCAACCAAGAGAATACTTACACCGTCTTGCTTATTTATATTATTGATGATTTCAAATATTTCTGTTGTTAATAGAGGAGATAAGCCAAGAGAGGGTTCATCCAGTAGAAGCATGCGGGGATTGCTCATCAATGCTCTCCCAATTGCCAACATCTGCTGCTCTCCGCCGCTCAAATATCCAGCTTCCTGGTTAGTTCTTTCTTGCAGAATTGGAAAGTAATTAAAGACTCTTTTTATATCTTCTTTAATCTTTTTTCTATCCTTTCTCAAATAAGCGCCCATGATAATGTTTTCCCAAACAGTTAATTCTGGGAATACTTCCCTACCTTCCGGGACTAAGCTGATACCCATTCTTACAATTTCAGCCGGATCTTTTCGGTCAATTCTCAATCCTTTGAATTCAATGGTTCCCTTTTCCGGTTGTTCTTTTCGCTCATCATAAAGAGCCCGCACAATCGTCTTTAAGGTAGTGCTTTTCCCCGCACCATTTGTCCCGAGGAGGGCCACAATGTCCCCTTGGCGTACCTCAAGCGAAATTCCATGGAGAACTCTGATAATGTCATACCAAGTTTCTATATTATTGAGCCTAAGCACCTACTTCCTCCTATCACCCAAGTAAGCCTTTATAACCTCTGGATGATTTTGAACTTCTACTGCTGTTCCTTCAATTATTTTCACACCTTGGTTCATTACAAAAATCCTGTCAGAAATCCCCATAACCATGTTCATGTCGTGCTCGATTAAAAGAATGGTAACACCTAACTCCTCCTGAATATCCTTAATCCATATTCGAATGTCTTCCTTCTCCTCCGTGTTCATACCGGCGGAAGGTTCATCAAGAAGTAGTATCTTGGGTTCTAGTGCAAGTGCCCGACCAAGTTCCACAAGCTTTCGCTTCCCATAAGACAGACTTGAAACAAGATGGTCCCTAAACTTCTGAAGCTCAAGAAAATCTATTATTTTTTCCACTTTCCGGGTATGATCTCTTTCTTCTTTGGCAACTGCCGATTTTCGCCCCCACATGAAAGCTGCGGAAAAAACGCCTGTGTGCATGTGAATGTGCCGGCCAAGCATTAAATTGCTGACAACAGCGGCATTGCCGAAAAGTTGAATGTTCTGGAAGGTACGGGCTATCCCTACGCGCGCAATTTTATCAGGACGCAATCCCACAATATCCCTGCCTTCGAACAAAATTTTTCCGCTGTTCGGCTTGTAGATGCCGCTGATCATGTTAAAGATGGTCGTTTTGCCGGAACCGTTTGGACCAATGATCGAAAAGATCATGTTTTTCTCGACAGCAAAGCTGATGTTATTAACCGCTTTTACGCCTCCGAAGTTAATACTCAGATTTTCAACATTGAAATAATATTGCATGCGACAGCCCTTGTTTCATAGATTGTTTAAATGTTTGCTATCTAAATCATGACATCTCTTTAGGAATGGCGTTCCTGAAGATTTATGAACAACTATTTCTCCAGGAACGCCTCTGCAAAATTAAATTCCTGACTTTTTATACCATCCTCTCAGTGTATTATGTACAAAGGGAGTTCCGAAATCTTCTAGAACAATAACTTGTCCATTTGGCCCGCATTTTATAATTCTCGTCTCGTAGACGCCTTGATGATCAGCCGGCGTCCACGTGATTGATGGTCCGGTCGACATGAATTTAGTGATCGAATTCAATGATTTTAGAAGCACATCCTTACTCAAGTTGGGACCTGCCTTTTTAAGAGCCTCAAAAAGAGGTTCTGAAAAAAAGATTCCCGACAAAAACCATGCATTGAAGGGTTGGTCTGGCATAAGCCTCTTGGCAGCCTCACGATATTTTACGATAATAGGATCATTCCCGTTCGGGTCCAATACCTTTCCCCCCGATACCGTTCCTTCCCATAAACCGTTCGTTAACTTATACATGGTGGCGTGGTCACCAAGTGTATCGGCGGATATCCACTGGGGCTTGTAGCCAATCTGCGCGGCTGTCTTTACGGCAACAATCCCGGGCGTGGGTGCGACTTGCATTAAGACGCATTTAACTCCCTTACTTTTCAATTTCATGATTTGGGAAGAGAGATCTTTTTCGGTCGGTTCGACTGGTATTTCCACCAGGAATTTCATACCATAAGATGCCAGCCGCTCTCTCGCACCGTTTAGAGCGTCCCAGCCCATGGGATCATTCTGATAAAGAAATCCAAAATCTTCCATTTTCATCTTCTCAACCGCATATTTCGTCAAGACGCTCATTTCATCACCAAAGAGGCAGAAGCTACTGAATAAGTAAGGATTCGTCACTGGATAAACCAGTCCTTTGGTTCCAGTGCACATTCCCACGGCAATGACCTTGTTTTCTGCCAAATAATCTTTTACTGCCAATGTCGGTGCACTCCCCAAACCGGCTGTCACGGCCATAACATCCTGTCGTTCAACCAGATCTTTTGCTATGACTTTGGTCTCTGCCGGATTATACTTATCATCCCTAAGAATAAACTTTATTTTTCTCCCGTGAATCCCTCCTTGTTCGTTAATATACATGGCCATAAACATCGCGCCTCGAGAAATGCTACCCCACGGTGCTGCGGGACCGGTTTGAGGTCCCCATGACCCTATTCTGATTTCTTTATCGTCAAAGCCTTCACCGCAATAACCCGAAGGTGTTATCGCGCAACACAACATCGCTAAGAACAGAAACACAAATATTAATTTTTTCATTTTCATTGTCCTCCCCTGTTGTTGTTTAACGGTTACTTTCACCACGTTGACCACTCAACCACTTTTCACTAACTTACAATAAGTACCTAGAAGGTTCTTCTTCACCCCCTTTCAACGATTGGATTTTAAACAGTAAGCTTTTCACTTAGCATCTGACATAGCCAATCTGCTCAATTTTATACTTTCCTGATATAATGTTTTGCAAATAATCCGCTCGGACGTAAGCACAGCACTATAACGATTACCACAAAGGCAACAATGGGCTTCCAGGCTGGCCACACGAATCCAAACAAATTCTCGATTACTCCCAGCATCAGCCCTCCTATAAAAACACCGGGAATACTCATCAGGCCTCCTAATACGGCGGCAGCAAATGTTTTCAGAAATGGTTCCATCATACATGCAGGATCCAGAGTGCTTCTGGTGATGAAAAACATGGCGGCAAGCGCACCAATGACCGAGCTAAACGCCCAAGCAGCTGAAAACACTCTTTCCACGTTCGCTCCCATCAGTTTCGTGGCAAATTTGTTTTGTTGCGTGGCCCGCATGGCAATGCCAAATTTGGTATATTTGAAAAATAAGTACAAGAAAACCATTGAAACGATGGAAGTTGTTATAATTGCAATAGCCCAATCGCTTATTACTATACCTTGAAAGTCATGGATCTTTTCGTACGACCAGGGTATATTAAGCTGTTTTTGTTCATAAGACCATTTCCAGCTGGCCAACCCCAATATCAACATGTCGGCCCCCAGTGTCAGCACGATCGTATCAAGCAGATGCGCATTCTTCACAGGTTTTAAAAATAGAAATTCGATTAAGATCCCCATGAAGAAGGACAAAGCGAGTGTGATCAATAAAGCCTGAAAAAAAGGGACATTATAATTTACCAAGAGATGATAAATAATAAAGCTCGAAAACATGCCCATTTCTCCTTGGCCGAAATTCACTACCTCTGATGTTTTATATATGATGACGACAGCTATACCTAGCAATCCGTAGCAAGCGCCCGTCGCCAGACCTTCAAGAATTAATTGGGCTATTATCATACTTTTTTCTCCCTAAGCCTATGCCCTCTCTTTCCTCATTTATCAGCAATACTAAATTATTTTGCTTCCTATAAAAAACATCATACATGTATCGATCGTAGGTTCCCCTGCACGCTGATGTCTTTGTGATTTTTTCTCCGTAAGACGCCTTGCCCCCTTGCGTCTGTCCAGTCCTTACTTAAAAGGCCAAGTAAGGCAATATTTCTTAAAACGTAACCAAATACCGTTTATTCCCTTCGGCTCGAATATAATGATCAACGCGATGATGATACCAAGAATCATGCTATTGAAATTCTCCAGACCTATAACCGTGAACCACTTTTGGGAGATGGCCACAAGCCAATCTCCGAGCACGGGGAGCTCTCTTACATTTTTCAACAATGAATACTGTAGAAATGTGATCAACACAGCACCGACAATCGATCCTACTATTGACCCCAGCCCTCCGACGATAATCATCACCAAAAAAATGATGGAGAGCAGGACATTGAATTGGAAGGGTTCAACAAAGCTCAATACGAAGCTAAATAGCCCACCACCGACCCCCGCATAAAACGCGCTAATGGCAAAGGACAAAGTTTTATAAATTAAAAGATCGACCCCGTTTACTTCCGCAGCAATATCATCATCCCTGATGGCTACGAATGCCCTGCCAATGCGGGTCTTCATGATATTCCTTGCGGCTACTACCATAATAATCGTTATGATCAAGATCAAATAGAACTTCTGCACATCGGTAGTCAGGACCCAACTGAGGCCAAGCTGCGTGACACCCACATCCAGGGGCGGTGCCTGTAAGCCTAAACGACCTCCAAATAAATTGGCCTGCCCAATAATGTGCATAATGGTCATGCCGAAACCAAGTGTCACTATCGCAAGGTAAGGACCTTTTACCCTTAGTGATGGTAAACCCAAAAGAAAGCCAAAGAACGCCGAAATGAACCCGGACAAGACAAGCGCCAAGATAAAGGGCATGTGTAACAAGGTCATCAAAAGTATCATAGCGTATGCCCCCACCGCAAAGAACCCTGCGTGGCCTATTGAGATTTGACCCGTATAGCCAACCAATATATTTAACCCCACAGCCACAATAACGTATACCATTATAAGATTGAGTATGAAAAGACTGTACCCCGTAAAGTAAATAGGTATGGTGAACAGCAACAGAATAAATACCGCAGCTACAACCATCACCCATTTTTTTTTGAAGTACTGGATATCCTCGTAATACTCTCGCTTCATTTCCATGATGCGGTTTCTCTCTCTGAGATCACACTTGTCCAAATTAGGCTTTGAAAAAGAATAGGCCCTCAGATAATATTGTGATGGAAAGATTTCTTCCCGGAAATCCCATCACAACTAAAGGAGGGCCCACGATGAATAAATTCTGTAGCAAATTCAGCCAACTCTTACAACTGTCTTCTAGGGTGGAGTTTCAACAAGCTGTGAAAGAAACCCCAGACTAGGCCGAGCCCATTCGCTCCGAGAAATCACGGGTGATTTGAGAAGCTGTGAGGGTAAATTGAAGCATCTTGGGATAACCACTCCCAGTCGCTCCACCCTGGCCTATGCTAATGAACATCGCCTCTGGCTACTCTACCAGAAGCTCTTTGTGCAACTGTTGGATCGATGCCAACACCAAGTTCAAAGGAAGAGAAAGTTCCGATTCAAGAATAAGTTGGTGGTTTTGGACTCTACCATCACCGATCTCTCGGTCACCCTGTTTGACTCGGCAAAGTTCCGTCGAACCAAGGGGGCCATCAAACTGCATTTGCTTCTGAATCATGATGGCTATCTTCCCTCCTATGCCATCATCACGGAGGGTAAGGTCTCTGACGTGAAAGCGGTTTCTCAGTTCCATTTTGCTCCCGGAACGATTGTCGTGGATGACCGCGCCTATAATGACTATGCCTTGTTTGGCCGGTGGACGGCCCAGGGGATCTCCTTTGTTACCCGGATCAAAGACAATGCCCTCTATGAAGTCGTTGGGGAGAAAGAAGTTCCTCAAAATCGCCATATTCTTAAAGATCAACTGATTGAGCTAAGAGGCCTGGGGGCGATTGAGAAATGCCCCTATCCTCTGAGACGGATCGAAGCCCATGGTCCGGGAACCGACAAAATCCTGGTCTTCTTAACCAATCAGTTAGAGTTTGGAGCAACCACCATCTCGGCTATCTACAAAGACCGTTGACAGATGGAGATCTTCTTTAAAGCCTTCAAGCAGAACGTCAAGATTAAGGCCTTTGTGGGGACCAGTGCCAATGCTGTAAAGATTCGAATTTGGACAGCATTGATTGCCATGCTGATCCT
>DBZJ01000173.1 GCA_002311635.1 Syntrophaceae bacterium UBA1163 | reverse complement strand
ACTCATCCAGGAAGTGGTTAACGCAATGGCAAATGAAGAGAGTGTAGAATCGACCACCCGCAGCATGCACATATTTCCCGCACTGTCAGAACTCGTACCCGAGACACTCAGCAATCTTAAATAGGATCCTTTTTCGGAAGATAGTTTTCTTCGGGAGATGATAAGAGATGAGATGATAAGAACTTGCTTTGGGATGAGTCGATTCAATGTAACAAAAAAATGAGTAGTATGTGAAGAAAAAGAAAGCACAATATGGGGTACTTTTTTCGCCGTCCGGGGAAGGGCGTGACAAGAGGCCTTTGCGTTGGAATAATGGAAACTGGAGACAAGATCTCTGCCCCCACGGGGCAGAAAAATGGGATGTTTACCCCTCCTGTGGGTAAAGCAACCCCTCCACCCGAATAAGATTAATGGCCCCATCAGCTTAGATAGGAATCTATCTGGTAATCCGGGTCTGCGTGGAAGGAATCAGGGGATGAAATCTGAGAATCCGAATCATCAAGGTAAATCGTTACCGATGGCGTCTTCGCTCTGGGGGGGGGTCTGGCCTTCATCTCCCACAACTCAAGATGCTTGAGGATCTTTTCGATGACCTCCTCATCCTCGATGATTGGTTTGGAAACACGTGGCAACCACACCGATACAAAACATCTACAGGAGATCATACCGATGAAACACGAATTCAAAGTTGGGGATCATGTGGAATGGAACTCGGAAGCGGGCCACGTCCGCGGAACGATCAAGAAGAAGGTCACCTCCGCCACCAAGTTTAAGACCTACACCGTCCGCGCCTCGAAGGAGGAGCCGCAGTATTTGATCAAGAGCGACAAGACTGAGCACATGGCCATGCACAAAGGTGCGGCTCTCAAAAAGATCGGTAAAAGCGACCGCGCATCACAGAAACGGTTAACGCACCCGAAGAAGAAATGATGCTGAAGGGATTAGTATGAAAGAGATCCCTTTGCTGAAACTGGAACACTTTGGCCAAAGCATCTGGATGGATTTCATCCGGCGCGAGATGATTGCGTCGGGTGAACTGAAGCAACTCATTGAAGAGGACGGGCTGGGCGGTGTGACCTCCAATCCTTCCATCTTTGAAAAGGCCATTGCGGAGAGCCACGATTATGACGACACCATCCGCGTAATGGCGCTTGAAGTCCAACGAAGAGAAATGCCAGGCCAACCTGGAACATATTGAAAAAGCATTCTTGAACCTCCTTTGATCATGGGCTATACTGGCTTTTCCCACTCCAAAACCGTTTTAATCTCGTCTGCCAGACGGAGTGAAAGAGCCTTTGCAAACTCGGTGCAATGAAATTGAGGCGTGATGAGTTGGCCGATTGCGCTTCCCCACGTTTCCCGGGCCTTTTTCAGATCATCAATAACCATCTCAAAATGCTTGAGACTTGCATTCACACTCCCTGCCATCACCTGATTCCGTAAAACGAGCTGGCGCATCAAGGTCGCCCCTTCAATATTGATCGGCCGATCCCCTCCCGGAATCCCTGTGAGGACGGAGAGCCCGTTCAGCAATTATTTCGCCGGTCATTCTCTGATGTCTCTGGGGAGATCCCTTTTCACAGAGGCCGTCCGGCATTGTTCTTGAGGCTCATTGGGCAAAATCAGGCGTACTGTTCGCTCATACAAGAAATAGTCCAGAGCCCAGTTCACCATTACAAACAGACGGTTTCGGAAGCCGATGAGTTTGAATAGGTGAACCAGCAACCAGAGAATCCAAGCGGGAAAACCCTTGAGAGTAAGGCACCAGAGATGAGCGACCGCCGCGTTTCGCCCGACTGTGGCCACAGAACCAGGGTCTCGATAGTGGACCGGACAGGGAACGCGGCCTTCCATTTGAAGCCTTATGTTTTGCGCGGCTGCAACCCCTTCCTGGATGGCTACGGTTGCTACCATTGGCAATGGGCTTCCTTCTTCCTTGATGTAGGCAAGATCTCCGATGGCATAAATTTCCGGGTGATTGGGGATCTGAAGCGTCGGCAAGACCGAAATCTGGCCATTCTTTGTCGTGGGAAGTCCCCATTTCTCTGCATCAGGTTCTCCACGTACACCGGCTGTCCAGACCACTGTCTCCGTTGGAAAAACCGCATTTCCCTGGTGATAAACGGCCTCGGCTGTCACCCGGCTGACCCTTGATTGCAATTTCACTTCCACTCCCATCTTGCGGAGACGTTCGAGTGCATAGCGGCTGAGGGGTTCCGGTAGGTCCGGGATCAATTTGTCTTTCGAATGGCAGAGGATGACACGGGGGTCCCGAAAATCAATGTTTCGATAATCTCTCTGTAACGGACCGCGAATCAATTCCACCAAAGCCCCTGCGAATTCTACGCCTGTTCTTCCCCCTCCCACAATTGCAAAGGTTAACAATTGTTGACGTTTTTTCAAATCTAATTCCAATTCGGCCCGTTCAAAACATCTTAGGATGTGATTACGTAAAAAGACACCCTGTTCCAGCGTCTTCAGAGGGAAGGCATAATCATTGGCCCCAGGTACACCGAAAAAATTGGGGGCGCTTCCAATGGCAAGGATAAGAAAATCGTAAGGAATTTCTCGACCCGAGGCGACAACTACACGTTTTGTGAAATCTATATCTGTTGCCCTGGCCATGGCAAAACGGATATTCGAGATCTTCCAAAAGACATTCCTTACCGGAGAAGCAATCTCTTCCGGTTCCAGTTCTGCAGCCGCTACTTGATAGAGGAGAGGGACGAATACATGATAGTTTTGACAGTCAACGAGAGTGACATCGGCAGAAGAATGGGCCAGGGTTCTGGCTGCCCATAGTCCTCCAAATCCGGCTCCAAGAATTACGACTCTTGAAAGGTTTCTTTGATTAGCCGGCATCCCTTTCCCCCTTGCCCCAAAGTTTTGGGACTTGTTGATCCGACTTGGTAATGGTGCCATTATTAAGGTCGAACCGACCCGTCAGCTACGTTCCGACTTGACAAAGGGAAGTTCCCCATTTCCTCCCGTTTGTGGTTGAGGGCTTTGAAACTTTCGGTCGGCATGATCACCTTTCCTCGAACCTCTGGATGATTCAGGACATAGCACCGATGATTGTGATATTCGATCTCCTTACGAACTTTTTCTGCCTTCTTTTTGATTGCTTCTGTTACCCTCTGTTCTCTAATGGAAGATTTGAACATTGATCTCTCTCATAATGAGGAATTTTACTTCCGACAAGTATAGCACGTATCAAAAAAGTCCTTCGGAAGTTTAGTGTACTCCCTAAACTTCTCCAACTGGAACCATGGAGCGAAATAATTGCCACATATTTTACATTTTTTCTTCTTGAGAGTTCGCTTCCATCGGATGATCGTCCTTTCATCTTCCTTCTCTTCCATTCGGATTACATCCACTGGGCAAACCACTACACAGGCTCCGCAGGCAATACAGTCCATGGCTTCCTCGCCAAACGGAGCCCCCATCTCCCTTTTGTCTCCTCGGTCGGAAAATTGGATCGCATGGGCCCCTACTACTTCATCACAGACTCTTGCACAGAGGCCACAGAGAATACAATCTTTTTCTTCCTTCTTGAATCGTACCTCATGGACCCCCATTCCCTTTGCCATGTCCTGAATCAATTTATCACCAGGACACATTGCCAGAATGAGTTCAACCATCATCCGACGTGCCTGTAGCACCTTCTCCGTTTGAGTAAACACTTCGATTCCCTCCGTGACAGGATAGTTGCAGGCAGTCGTCATCATTCTCTTTCCCTTCCTTATGATTTCAACCAGACAGAGGCGACAGGCGCCGTAGGGCTTCACCGATTCGTTGTAGCAAAGATTCGGAATATCGAACCCCGCATCTAAGGCAGCTTCCAAGATATTTCCGCCTTCTTTTCCCTCTACGGGTTGACCATCGATAACAAATGAAATCATAGACCCTCCTATCCCCTTTTGGGACTTCTATGGGCTCAAATCCTAAAACACACCTACATCAAACTCTATTTTCTCCTGTCAATTCTTGGGGAAACTTTCTCCGGTTTCTTCATTTTTGTTTTGCTTTCTCTTTCAACCGCTCATATTCCTGGTGAACCCGTTTCTCAATCTCCTCAATCATGCTATCCGTAAGATGGCGAAATCGTCCTTGAAGTCTAAAATACTCTTTCACGGGCTTTAATCTGGGGAAATTAATGCTCAAGCGATATTGACCCCTCTCTATTTCATAGAGAGGGAAAATTCCGGATTCCACGGCTAACCGGCCCAACTTAATCGAATTTTCTGGGAAGGACCTCCATCCCGTTGGGCAGACCGAAAGGATATGGACATAAGCAGGACCTACAATATCTGCAGCCTTCTTTACCTTCCGGACGAGATCTATAGGATAGCTGGGACAAGCTGTAGCAACATAAGGGATATTATGAGCGGCCGCAATGGCTGGCATATTTTTCTTCCATGTAATCTGGCCCATCTGCACCTTTCCGGCCGGGGAAGTCGTGGTTGAGGCGCCAAACGGCGTGGTAGAGGACCGCTGAATTCCTGTATTCATATAGGCTTCATTGTCTGTGCAGATGTATACGAAATCATGACCCCTCTCAAGGGCTCCCGATAGGGCTTGAAGTCCAATGTCCGCCGTCCCTCCATCTCCCGCGAATGCAACGGTCGTTATTTTTTTATAGGGAAGCCTGCCTTTCCTCATTAAGGCTTTTAATGCGGCTTCGATCCCTGAGGCAACTGCCGCTGTATTCTCAAATGCTACATGGATCCAGGGGACTCTCCAAGAGGTAAAGGGAAAGGGGGAAGAAACGATTTCCATACATCCCGTGGCAGCGACAATGATTACATTTCTCCCCAATGCTTTGAGGACCAAACGGAGAGCCAATGCCTCGGCGCATCCCTGACATGCCCGATGACCAGGTGCAAAATATTCTTTTTGGGTCAATGTTCTGACTGTAAAAACATCTAAGTTTTCAGTCATCTCGCTCATTCTCTCACCCTATAGACTTAATTTGCTTCTTCAGCCATCTTGTTCCAGTTTCTTATTTGTTTAGCATCTTCGTCCTCTGGTACTTCATGTGAGAAATGACCACTTCATAAAAATGTGGCGTTGGCTTGCCTTCAAATAAGGGTTCCACCCGTTTAAAGGCCTCCTCTCGGTCCTTGCTCAAATGCATAGCCATAAAGGTCTCCTTCGAGTCATGCTCCACTATAGCAGCGTAATTCGGGCTTCCTTCAGTAGGCTTGAGAAGTGTCCTGGAAATGAATCCCTTGTGTTTGGCATAAAGCTCATTGGACCATCGGAATCATTCGAGGAATTCAGCCTCTTTCCCCAGCCTTATGGGTGGAAAGTTGACGAGATTGACAAACGTACCTTTTGGGTTTTTCTCCATATAGACTCTACCTCCTTAAGAATTCTATTGACCATCCCAGTGAGATCTTTCTTTTGATGAAAACCAATGGACCGGATCATCATAATATGCCTCTACATCCTTCAAAAGGTGCATATGACCTCTCTCTTCATTAGCCAACTGAGTGTAAAATTTTTTCTCAAGGGGATGAGAAGCCTCATTGCTCATGTCTGTATAAAGCTTTACACCCTTTTCTTCGAACTGTATCCCCAGCTTCAATGCTTCAAATTCACCAGTTGTCGGTTTGACGTTTTGGTCAATTCCGGACATCGCTTCTTCAAAAAGCTCTTCCACAGAACACCGGGGGCAAAAGAGAGAGGGGGTATCAGGCCACTCTCCTCTTTTACTCAGAGATTCATATATCTTTCTTTATTCTCTCAATATGGTCCGGCTCCGCATCAGCCAGACTCAGAAAGGTCGATTTCCCAAACATCTCCTTTGTCTTTTCAGAGACAGCTAAGAAAAATACCCTTTCATCTTCCTCAAATTTGAGAGCTGCCTCAAGGGTTTCTAAGTTCTTCTTTGTCATAGTCCCTCCTTGCAATCGGTGTTTTAAATCTAGAGGTATTTAAAATGGACCGGAGAGTAAATAAGGTAAACCCGGTATTTTTGGATCAGCGATGGTGTATTTCAAGAATGCTCACCCACATGCACAAAAAGAAGCTATCCCCCGGTGTGAGCGAATATACCAGGATATATGGTGGCAAAAAGGAATTGAACTGCAGCTATTTCAGGAAAAAAATGCGGCTCAGTGGAGTATAGGGAATGGAAGAGAAGAAATTGTCGTCGAAAGGATTCCGTTCGGTCGAGAACAGGAAACGGCGAAATATGTCCCCTTTTTGAAAAAGACGACCGAAAGATTGAAGGCCAAACAAATTAACACCAAAAACAGTTGACTTGAGGCTTGCCCTCCGTGACTTATGGATAGGTCACATTTTTGGGTAAGAAATGTGGCGTTAACTACAAAATACGGAGACGAAGAAGCGGCGAAGGTTGCAGAGGACCAGGTCGTCCAGAATGCAAAGGAGATCGGCAATTCAGTAGTCCCGTATTACGGCAAAGAGGCAGGGGATAAGCTCTTCGGTCTTCTTGCTGGCCATTACGGGGCCGTAAAAAATTATATGAACGCCGTGTTTGGGTTCTGTTCTTAATTTGCGTCAGGCAATCTAATGCTCAACCTCAAGCTCATTCATTTCTCAGCAATTTCCTAAAACCGATTTGCACTTGCATTTGTTTTCTGGACCTTTACTTTGTAACTATCCCCTTTTTTATGGCGAGCGCTACCGAGTCTTCCATTGCCTCGCGAAAGGAATGTTCAGCCTGAGCTTTCTGTTCTGTCCGTTTCCGCTCAAAGATTTCCTCAAGCTCCTTGGCAATGGCATTGAGAAGCTCTCTTTCTTCCTTCAAAAAAGGCCCTTCATCCGTAACTGGTTTTTCTTCTAAGTAGCACACTTCCACAATCCCAATTCTTTCGCCGCGAAGAGCTATGTCTCTCGACTGCTTCCACGAGGTCTCTTTGAAGTTGTTGGTCACGTATTCCTTATCACCTATGATGATTCGTGCACAAGCTACCTCCGGATATTGCCAGCCAGAAGGAATAACCAGAACAATCTCCTCGAAAATCCTTTCTTCTGTTTACTCTTTTTCAAAGAAGTTGCAAATCGAATAAAGACATTTCAGTTCCTTAACGCGTTCATCAAGTTCATGGGCGCGTATCCGCAAGGCTTCTTCGGCCCGTTGACGCTCAGCAATTCCAACCTTCAATTCTTCATTGGTTCTTGTTAGTTCCGCGGTCCTCTCCGCAATTTTTGCTTCCATCTCATTGTAGGTTTTTTGCAAATCGCCTTGCATCTTTTTAAGGTTTCTCCGAAGTCTTTCCAATTCAAGGATCAACTCGAGCCTCGTTTTAGATCCGTTCTCCAAGAGTCTCATCTCGATCGTCAGTCGGAGCTTCTCCTGTGAAGACGAATGCTCGGCTTTTGAAATTCAATCCATTGTCAATCTAATTCATCTTAATTGTTTGAAAGAGTAAGGGAGAATCTGACACCAATTTATCTTATTTTATTCCATTTTACAGCAGATACAATCCTTTTTTTTCAAAAATACATGATTCACCCTATTTGTTCTCCAGCAGTCTTCTAGTAAGCTGAAATTTAATACCGAGAAGGAAATCGACTTTTACTAAAGATAATGGGAACTCACCCGGTGGGTTGGATGAATCAGAGGGGGTAGGTGTTAAAGGAAAATAACCCTTACCATTATTTTTTGGTTTAACTTTATGGATTACTAAATGAGAAGGGAGGTGTGAGACATGTGTATGAACTGTGGATGCGGCATGCCGGATAATGACATGGGCAATCCAAAATTAATCATTAATAAAACCTTTGAGGAGGCAGCCAAGGCGGCTGGCCAGTCTGTAGAGGAAGCAAAGAAGAATGTTTATGAGTATCTCAAGAAAGAGATGGACAAAAAGAAAAAATAATTTTCTCCGCTATAGGTACGCCCTCTGCTCCCCCTCAAAAAGGAAGTAATTTCACCGGCTCCTGATTTATCTCTCCAAGCGCGGGGAGAGGGGCAAATAATCAAAAAAAGGAGTAGGCTTATGAAAGAGTTTACCTTGAAAGAATTAGAATCTTTCAACGGGAAAAAGGGGACGTCTGTTTGCACGTCTTATCAGGGAAAGGTCTACGATATCTCTCAAAGCTCACTCTGGGTCGACGGCGAGCACATGGGCAGCCATCTTGCCGGCAAGGACCTCACCCAGGAGATGTCTGCAGCCCCCCACGGGACAGAAGTTTTTGAACGATTCACCCAAGTTGGTACTCTGAAAGGATTCACTCCAGTTGAAGGAGTTGAAAAGGTATCCCCTGAAACGCCCGAAATTTCCCGCATTTCTCCCCAGGCAGTGAAAAAACTCCTCGATCAAGGGAGAAAGGTTTATAAGCTATGCCAGAAAAC
>DBZJ01000035.1 GCA_002311635.1 Syntrophaceae bacterium UBA1163 | reverse complement strand
CACATTTTTAGAGGTTGCCTTTAGAGATCAAGGCTGACATTGCATACAAAGGAGATTTTAAATGGAAAAGCAAAAAGGAGCAGATAACAATAGAGGTAAGAGGTTCGCATGGATGAGCGCTATTTTTTTATCGTTCATTGTGGCTTTTGAAATTGCCATCATGGTCAGTCCGTTCGCTTTCTTTTTCTATGCAGTATTCAACCCGTTTCTACTCGCTCTGACCCAATCGAGGACGACTCGCTGGCTGACGGCCTTTTTTCTTACGCACATGGTCGTTCCACCAAATGGGGCATTGATGGTTGTTCGCATTTTAGGGTCTGTGTTTTTTGTGGGTGGGATGCTAATATTTTTTGTTTGTGCTGTCCAGGTTTACTTGGGCAAGTTACTGAAGAAGGGTGTTGCCAAAAAAGGATTGTATACCCTTATTCGCCATCCTCAATATCTCGGGCTTGGGTTGGCAGCCTTGGGACTGGCTATCATCTGGCCTAGGTTCCTGACACTGGCGCTCTTTGGGGTCATGCTCTTTTTGTATTACCTTCTTGCTAAAGACGAGGAGCGTAGGATGACAAATCGTTTTGGGGAGAGCTACATCTCTTACATGAATCGAACGGGAATGTTCTTTCCCCGTTTCGTTGAGAAAGTATTTACAGGAAGCTCAAAGCCGCAACAACGTCTAGGTCTCGGAAAAGCCATTGTCATCTTTCTGGTACTTCTTGTAGTGACGGTAGGGAGCGGTTTCATTTTGCGAGCCTATACGGTTCACCATCTTCCATTAGAGCAAGTCAATGGTATTGATGTGATCACCATCACAAAAGAAGATCTAATAACGGCAAAACAACTGGTTCCTTCCGTGCTTCAGGATCCTGGTATTGCCTCAAAGTTGCAACCAATCGAAAATCGTAAAGGTCATCGCCTCCTTGCCTATTTCATTCCGATTGACTATGTGATGCAGGGCATGATTGCGGATACAGGTAGGGAATGGAAACTGTTCGAACAGCACAAAACGATTGGCATAATTACTGAGAATATTCTTCATCCGTTTGGCCATATAACTGGAGGACATATGGGTCATGCCGCAAAGGGGGCTCACAATCTTAGTATGCACGACAGCCCATCAATGAAACGAAGGATCATCTTCATCGAACTATCCAAGGGGAATAAAGGGCTCACCTCCCCATTTGATGATTTCGACATCGATACCACGCGGAAGCCACTCTTCTTCGTAGATATACACCTTCATACGGGGGAGATTCTTCAAATACGCGATACGCCGACAGGAAGCGGATGGGGCACTGTGCCAACACCGATGTTCTGACCAGGACAATGGATGGACGGTTATTTAAGAGTATCGTTAAACGAGCAAGCGATGATATGAAATCAAGGAGGCATCGGTAGAGGAGTTTTGGTATACTATAATTGTTAAAGCGGATTCCTTGATGGAACAGTCCCAATATCAACACCATAGTCCAAACCCTTCGTTATTCCAGTTGTTCACTTCATTCTTAAGGCTGGGTGCAACCGCGTTTGGTGGTCCGGCCATGGTTGCTTATATTCGAAAGATGGTCGTTGAAAAGAACCATTGGCTTGATGAGTCATCCGCTCGCGATGGGGTGGCGCTTTGTCAGACGATCCCCGGCGCCACAGCAATGCAAATGTCCGCCTACGTAGGTTTAAGAGCAAAGGGAGTGGCGGGCGCTGCGGCAAGTTTCATAGGGTTTGGCCTCCCTGCATTTCTTTTCATGATGATCCTGTCAGCACTCTATGCCCGGACCCATACTTTGCCTGCTGTCATTTCCATGTTTAACGGACTTCAGGCTATTATTATTGCTGTTATTGCCAATGCCACCTTATCTTTTGGCAAGAACTCCATTAAGAACTGGAGAAATGTTATCAATGCTTTGATTGCAGCGAGTCTATTTGGATTAAAGGTAAGTCCCATCCTGGTCATTATTGTGGCCGCCCTTTTGGGAATGATCCTTTATGACAAACAACCTGTTCCTCATGCTGTGATTCACACGAAAAAGGCACATGCTCCAAAATCTCTTTCGCTAATATTATCGGTTACAACCATAGGATTCACGGCCTTTTATTTTTTAGACCGAAAGCTGTTCGACCTTGCGATCCTCATGTTCAGGATAGATCTATTTGCTTTCGGAGGCGGATTCGCATCGGTTCCTTTGATGTACCATGAGGTGGTTGAGGCTCGCTCGTGGTTGGATGGGAAGACCCTTTTAGATGGAATTGCCCTGGGGCAGGTGACCCCGGGCCCGATTGTCATGACAGCGACCTTTATCGGATACTTGTTGAAAGGCCCTCTGGGAGCACTGCTCGCCACCATCTCTGTATTTCTGCCCTCTTTCATGATCGTTGTTGGCACCGCGCCTTACTTCGACCGACTGAGCGCTTCCCCTTATTTTAAGAGGGTTATTACCGGTATACTGTGCTCCTTTGTAGGACTTCTCTTAACAGTGACGATTCGTTTCGCTTTAAACATCCCGTGGGACTTCACTCGCATTCTTCTTTCAGGTGCAGCATTTATCGCCTTGCTATTGAGGGTTGATATCCTGTGGGTCGTCCTCGCAGGAACCGTGATTTCGTTAATTGTCCTATAGATGCTTTGCTTCATACGAAGCAAGAAGGATGGTCCACTTGATGCCTTCAAGAAATCTTCATCGCTGGACAAAAGACTTCGGGCACGCCTTCCTGGTGTTGATTGCCACCATTGTCATCTCCGTCCTTTTAGGGGAGTTCGCCTTTATGAAAGGCTGGGAAGCAATTTACAGAGGATTGTTCCGGTTTTTCCGAATTGCTTTTTTCCTCTGTGTTTCCCTCCTTCTATTACCCCCAATCTTCGACAACCTTGGTTTTGTCATGAGAAGAAGAAAAGGGGTTTTTGTTCAAATCAAGGGAAAACAGGAATTGGAGATCCATCCAATAAAACACTGGCTCTTCCGGCCTTTTCAAGGCATTGGCATCGGGCTTCTTTTTGCCACAAAACTCCTTAGCATTCTTCAAGTCATCACAGGATCCAACGCGACCCCCCTCTTTTTGCCCCGAAGCCAGTTTCAGCCGGGACGCCTTTTGATTGCCACAGGGATTACGATTCTTGTCGCTCTCCTCCTATCAACGCTCTGGACAATGGACGATCTTGGAATAAGGTACGTCAACCGAAAGGATTATGAAATCAAAATGGTTGGAAAATACGTAGGGACACTCATGCCCATTGTCTTCGGACTCTACGGGGTACTCAGTCTCTTTGGTCAATTTTCAAAAGTGGAGGCCCTCCTCTACCTATTTCAGGTCGTCGTTATCTTATATCCCCCTTTTGCGGTATTCAGCGTCTTTCATGCTCATTTCCTCCATAGAAGGGCAGAAGATCTATCAAAGAGATTGAATGTCGAAAAAAGCAGTATTTCCCACTAAATATGCCCCGACAAAGAATGATCAGAGAGAAGGTGAAAGGTCCTGCAAGGATAAAGGAGTCTCTGAAGCAAGGACTTCAAAAGACTTGACACATGCGTTTGAAGATCTTAAAGTTTAGAACGTTTGAAACTAATAAACTTATAAACACATAGAAGGAGCAAGAATGGAAAAGATATACGAACTTCATGCCGATCTCTGCAAGATGTTTTCCAATGCCAAACGACTTGAGATCATCGATTCATTGAAAGATAGAGAGAGGTCGGCCAGCGAGCTGATCGAGAAGATTGGCCTCAGCAAGGCCAACCTCTCCCAACATATGAGCGTATTGAGATCAAAGGGAGTGATTCTGACCAGGCGGGAGGGAGTCAATATTTATTATCGCATCGCAAATCCTAAGATCATTCAGGCCTGTCATTTGATAAGGGAGGTTCTCTTAGAACAATTTCAGGAAAAAGGGAAGATGGTCTCCAGCCTCAGACAAATCAAACGAGACTTTTCTCGGATTTAAGCCACCGGTTATATTAAATCTCTTCACGGATGGAGTGAGATAATGAGTCCTTTCGGTGAAAAACACCAATCCTATCTTGAGGAAAAATTTGGAAGCAGGGTATCGTTCGACAAGACAGAGCGAAAGCTCTACGGCCATGACATTGCGGCCCTTCCCAGCCTTATCAAGCCCCTTTTGGGAAACACGACTCCTGATGCGGTAGTCCAACCCGAGACAGAAACGGAACTGGTCGCGTTGGTTCGATGGGCGAAAGAGAATCACGTTGCTCTCACCCCGCGAGGCAAGGCATCCTCTGGCTACGGCGGTGTCTTACCTGTGAGGCAGGGCGTTGTTGTCGACTTTTACAGAATGAACAAGATCATCCATGTTGATCCGCAGGCTTTGACTGCCTCAGTAGAATCGGGTGTGGTATGGGAAAAACTCGATCAGGAGTTGGAGAAGCACCGGCTTACCCTCAGGCTCTATCCAAGCAGTTATCCATCATCCACTGTGGGAGGATGGCTGGCTCAGGGCGGTGCAGGTATTGGATCTTACGAAGCCGGCTGGTTCCGGGATAATGTGGTCAGCGCACGTGTTGTTCTTCCCGATGGCGAAATCATGGATCTTAAAGGGGAGGATCTTGATTTCGTCTCCGAAGTCGAAGGCATCACAGGTCTCATCAGTGAGGTGACTATTCGGGTTCAGCCCTTGGAGGAGATTGACATTGTCTCGATCAGCTCGCCCAGAGCACATGATCTCCAACAACTTGCGCAGTCCTTGATAGATAGGAAGGTTCCCATCTGGTCATTGATTTTCATCAACCCGCGCATGGCAGACCTCAAGAATAAGGCACCTCTAATGGAACACGATGGCCATCCAGTGGAAGAGCGGATCATTTTGCCGGTCTCCTACATCACCACCTTGGCGTTTCGCAAGAGGGATCGAGAGGCCGTGATCGCTCAGTTACCGGAACTCCTCAAGTCATGTCGTGGAGAGTTACTCCCAAATGAAATTGCCCAGCACGAATGGAAGAATCGCTTTAAGCTGATGCTCGTCAAGCGGCTTGGTCCGAGCCTGGTCCCTTCGGAGATTGTCGTTCCCCTTTCTGCACTGGGGGATGTGATGGAGGAGATTGAGAATAAAGTCAAGCAGCCTCTTGTCAAGGAAGGGGTTGTTATTCGGCAGGGTGCAAGTGGCCGGCCTGAAGTTGTCATTTTGGGCTTTATCCCCAGTGATGAGCGGAAGTTTACCTACA
The DNA here is from genome assembly GCA_002311635.1 of Syntrophaceae bacterium UBA1163. Taxonomy (GTDB): domain Bacteria; phylum Desulfobacterota; class BSN033; order BSN033; family UBA1163; genus UBA1163. The sequence goes on along the minus strand of DBZJ01000035.1, from coordinate 15,487 downwards.
ACCTTGTCTTTGGTCTGATTCTGACAGTGATCAAGATCGCTGAAAAGCACGGAGGACGGGCTTTCGCCACAGGAATTTATTTGGGCAAAAAAGCGCCATTAATTTTGGGGGAGAGAAGAGTCAAGCAATTGAAAGCCTTGAAGGCTCAAATCGATCCAAAATCGATTATGAACCCAGGTAAAGTCATTAGCAATGGCCGACTGGGTGCAGCCATTGGCCTGGCAGGGGTCTTCGAGCCTCTCCTTCGGCTCGTGGGAAATTCTTTTGTCGCGCAGATAGGCGAGCGGTCGACAAAGCCTATCCGAGGTATCCCTGCGGATGTAGCCTGGTATGCCTATGGGTGCTCCCAGTGCGGTTACTGTGTGGATGAATGCGATCAGTTTTATGGACGTGGATGGGAAAGCCAAAGCCCCCGAGGCAAATGGTATTGGCTGCGGGAATATATGGAAGGCCGGGAGGAATGGGATCAGCGTATGGTGGACACGATCCTGGTCTGCACGACATGCGAGCTCTGCAACCTGCGCTGCTCCGCTTCTTTACCCATTGAACCTTCCTGGATGAAACTGCGAGGTCTGCTCGTCAATGAAAAAAAGGAGATGACCTTCCCTACTTTTGAAATGATGGGCGCTTCCCTCCAGAAGGAGGGGAATATCTGGGCGGCGTACCGTAGAAACCGGGCTGCATGGTTTCCAAAAGACCTCCAGGAGAAGCATGGTCCCTCGCATCATGCCAGGATTGCCTATTTTGCCGGTTGTACGGCCAGCTATGTGGAGAACGATATCGCTTTAGCCACGGTTCGTTTGCTGGATGCCGCAGGTGTGGACTTTACCTATACGGGTGAGAAAGAAAATTGTTGTGGAATCCCGATGCTGGCGGCCGGGAAATGGGATGTCTTTGAGGAAACGTTCAGGAAAAATCTTAAGGTCATGAAGGAGGCGGGGGTCGATACCGTCGTTGCTTCTTGCCCGGCATGCAATATGATGTGGCGGCAAGTCTATCCTGCCTGGGCGAAGAAGCTGGGCATTGAATACGATATTACCGCCAGACATTACAGCGAGGTCCTGGCTGAGAAGATTAAAGAAGGGAAGCTTTCATTCCCCTCTCAAGGGAAACAGAAAGCCGTTACGGTGACCTGGCACGACTCGTGTCACATCGGCCGTGCCTCAGGAGTTTACGAACCACCTCGAGAGGTGATTCAGGCAATCCCAGGGGTTCACTTGGTTGAAATGCAACACAATCGAGAAGCGGGACACTGCTGCGGAAGTGTTCTGACCTTGGTTAAACACCCTCCAGTCGCTGCTGAAATAGGCAAGACGAGGCTGGACGAAGCTCTCCAAACGGGGGCTGAAAAGGTGATCGCCCTATGCCCTTGTTGTGAGTTTCAGTTCCGTGTCACCGCTGATAAGAAAAAGATCCCCATCGAAGTCGTTGACCTCGCGCACTTTGCAGCCTCGGCTCTGGGTTACACCTTTCCTGATCCTCATCCGGAAGTCCGCAGGCAATGGGCAGTTTTTGAAGCAATGATTGCCCTGATGACACCCCAGGGCTTCGCAAACTTGATGAGCATGATGTGGCCGGAGCTTATCGATGCCATGCCTTTGGGTATGGGAGGCATGATGCGAATCATGGGCAGGATCCCCTTGGCGCTCGACCTAATGAAGCCGATGTTCCCTATCCTGTTTCCTCGGTTGCTGCCTTTAATGATGCCCAAAGCCATGCCTGTCATGCTCAAACGGGTGGCAGAACAAGTCCCTATGCCAGACTACATGCAGGAGCAGATGGGGGAAATAATGCCCAAGGTGATGGCTCAATTGATGCCTCACATGATTGACGATGTTGTGCGTCTGGCCACACAGCCAATGATTGACTATTTGAGGAAGACCCATTAGAAACGAAGTACCGATGATGCTCGATGGGAATCTGGTCATGAGTCCCCAACCTCAGTTAGTATGACTAACCCATGAAAGGAGGTGAAAAGAATATGAAGAAGAGGATGTTTGTTTGGATGTTGTCATTCGTTCTCGTCCTATCAATGGCCTCCCTAAGCATGTCTCAGGAGAAGCCAAAGGTCCCTGCCTGGCAGACGACCGTAGTCAAAGAGTGGGTAGCAAATGCAAAGGCAGCTATCAAGTCTGTCACCATTCAAGATGTAAAGGCAGCGATGGATAAGAAGGAGAAGGCGATCTACCTCGATGTCAGGGACCCCAATGAGTACGCGGCAGGACATCTTCCTGGAGCGATTAATGTCTCCAGGGGGACATTGGAGTTTAACGTCTGGGACAAGATCCCAGATAAAACCGCCAAAATTTACGTCTACTGCAAAACGGGAGCCAGATGCGCACTGGCTACCAAGGCTCTGAATGATATGGGTTACAAAAATGCAGTGGCCACAGATACCGGCTATGAAGCATGGATCAAAGCTGGCTATCCCGTAGAGAGGTAATGGATGGGAAAGATGGGCATCCGAGAATCTTTCGGACGCCCATCTTTTTGGGGATGTATTGGATGTATTATTTAATGATGCAACTTATAAAGGTCGTGGAAGCATAAGAACAATGAGCCTTGATGATCTTAAGCTAACGAGACGAAGATTTCTAAAGGTAACGGGAGCGACTTTGGGGGCGCTTTCCTTGAGCCATGAACTCCTCGACTTTAAACATTGGGTTCGTGCCAATGCTGAAGCGCCGGTGACTCGCATCCCAACCTTCTGTAATGGGTGTGGTAATCGCTGTGGCATTTTTGCCTATGTAAAGAATGGAAGGCTATGGAAGATAGAAGGGAATCCTGAGGCCAATGGCAATCTCGGAGTGATTTGCCCAAAGGGGCATGGCTATCTTCATGATCTATACAATCCAAGTCGACTGAGGGGCCCGCTGAAGAGGACGGGAGATCGCTTTGAACCCATCTCCTGGGAGCAAGCTTATAAGGAGATTGCCCAGAAGATCAACCTCATCCTTATGGATAGTGGTCCCCAGAGCATCTTCTGGGTCAATTACCCTCAATCCAATAATCCCTATGCCCTGAGATTGATGCATTCCCTCGGAAGCCCTCACTATTTTACCCATGGCTCCACCTGTTATACGGCAAGAAATGCAGGTTGGGTAACGACCGTGGGTGATCTTCCTTCCAATGACCTTTCCAATTCCCAATACATTGTCATCATCGGTCGCAATCCAGCAGGTGGAATCGATCTGGCCGAGGTGAAGAAGATTGTAGAGGCCAAGGAGAAAGGGGCAAAGCTCGTCGTGGTAGATCCGAGACACAGTGAGACGGCAATATTGGCCGATGAATGGCTACCCATTAAACCCGGGACCGATTTGGCATTCCTCTTGGGGATGATTAACATAATGATTAAAGAAGAGTTGTACGATAGGCAGTTTGTTAAAGAGAAGGCTGTAGGTTTTGAACAACTCGACGATGAGATCGTCAATTATCCTCCGGAATGGGCAGAAAGGGTCTGTGAAATACCGGCAAAGACCATTGTCCGAATCACCCGAGAGATGGCGAGGGTAAAACCCAGGGCTCTGCTTCATCGGGGCTATCACGCTGCGTTCGGTTCTCAGTATCTCAATAGTTTTCAGACCGCTCGGGCATTGGCCATTGTCAATAGCCTTTTAGGCAATATCAACCGGGAAGGTGGAATCTACTTTCCTAAATCGGCTCAATTGGGAGAGCTTCAACCCAAACATCCTGCCCCTGAGCTTCCAAAAATTGGAAAGTCAGATGGGACAGGAGTGCCCGGAAGATATCCATTAGGGAGTTATGGAGATGGAATCGCGCATGCCATTCCAGAACTGGCGCTTCGGGGGGAATTGAAGGCTGGATTCGTTTATCACAATAATCCCCTTCGGACGAATCCGAATCCAAAAAGAGTGATTGCAGGTTATAAAAAGCTTGATCTCTTGGTTGTCGTTGACACCGTCCTCTCCGAAACAGCATCGATTGCTCATTATGTTCTGCCTGAATCCTTCTATCTCGAACGTGACGAAGCGGTGGATACAAAACATAGCGGAAAACGAGCCCAAGTCAGTATTCAGCAGAAAGTCGTCAACCCTATGTTCGATACAAGGCCGGGAACCCAGATCATTATCGAATTGGGAAAGCATCTGGGAGTTGAGAAATATTTTAATTTTGATATCGATGAAGGCAATCGTCTAAGGCTGAAGCCTTTTGGGATAACCCTCGAAGAGCTGAAGCAAAAGGGAGTCCTTTTTGTAGGGGAGAAGTGGAAGGAAGGTTTCAATAAGTTGGAGACGCCCTCGGGCAAGGTGGAAATCCACTCGAGCACTTTAGAAAAGCTTGGCTTTCCTCCTATTCCTCGTTGGGAAGACCCCTTGGTCTCCCCGGATTCCAAGAATCCCTCCTCTTTCCGATTACTTCATGGGAAGCAGGCTATTCATACGCATTCGATGACGGCAAACCAACCTTATCTCATGGCCATCAGTCGTCGCTATGATTTAATCCGGTTGTGGATGAACAAAGAAAGAGGAAGACGTTTGGGTCTAAAGGATGGGGATTGGGTTCAAGTCAAATCGATCGTTGGAGAGGGTAGGATTCGAGTCAAGTTGACAGAAGGGCTTCATCCATCCTGTGTGTGGCTCCCCAGCGGTTATGGGATTTTTTCAAAACATTTAAAAACAGCCTTTGATGTGGGATTGTCGTATAACGATTTTCTCCCAACCCTGTTTGATCCCACGGTCGGACATGCGATGTCATCAGAGATAATTGTACAGGTGAGAAAAACATCAGAACTTCGGAGTTGAGAGTTTGGGGATTACAGTTCTTGGTTTATAGTACATGGTCAGAATAATAGATGGGAATTAAGAGGTCGTGATTCATGGCTCGGTATGGAATGGTCATCGATGAAACGAAGTGCGTGGGTTGTCATGCCTGTCGGGTGGCATGCCAGAACCAGAATCATCTTTTAGAGAAAGAAGCCTATAACCATCTCGAAGAGCGGGAATATGGAACATTCCCAAATTATGCTCGTGAATTCTTACCCGTTCAGTGCCAGCATTGTGACAACCCTCCCTGTGTGAAAGTCTGCCCCACCGGGGCCTCCTATAAGAGAAAGGATGGCGTGGTCTTGGTAGACAAGGACAAATGCATCGGCTGTAAGTATTGCATCGCAGCCTGCCCTTATAATGTCAGGATCATCAAGAAAGAGGGCTATATCGAAAAATGCCGGTTCTGTATCGAATTTGTTGAGCAAGGGGGGAAACCGGCCTGTATGACGACCTGCATGACAGGGGTGAGGATGTTTGGTGACCTCGACGATCCCAATAGTGAAATCTCCAAATTTATCATTAAGAATAAATTGAAACAATTTAAGGCCGAGCTGAACACCAAACCGAGGATTTACTATAAAAAGGCATGAGATGAAAGATCAAGGGAAGGAATCCTTCTGCCGGGTTTTGGCTACTCTTTTTTATACTCCGGGCGAGGAGTTGGTCAAACAGATTCGCCAAACGACGCTCTACTCCTTTTTTGAAAGATATATCCAACCCCGGGAAGGGACAGAGGATCTTTTGAAAGGATTCCTCACGAAAGGGAACGTTGAAAATCTTTTAGAAGATTTGAAGGTCGAGTATGGTCGCCTCTTTTCAGGATTATGCGAAGAGTCCATCTCCTTGGTTGAATCTTTTTACAAACCCTGGACCCGCGACGCCCGCTGTCCTTTACCCTTTGCCTCTGAGAGAGGCCTTCTCATGGGGGACTCTGCCATTCACTTATTGGCTATTTACCAGCAATGCGGTCTCGAGGTCTCTGAGGAATTTAAGGGCCGCCCGGATCACATTGTAATGGAATTGGAATTCTTATCTTACCTTTATGAACGGGCAACGGATGGCGATGTCAAAACGTTTATAGAAGACCATCTGGACTGGGTTCCTCTCCTGGAAGAGGAATTCAGACGGTTTCATGCCCATCCTTTTTATCTAAGTGCCTTAGAAGTCCTTGATTTCTTCCTCAATAGGGAGAGAGAAAGGCTGGAGGTGGAGGCTAATGGAAAGAAGAAGATTCATTGAGGGACTTTTCTCTGCCGTGGCTATCGGAGGCCTTCTCCTTCTGGGAGGCTGTGGGAAGGCTGAAAAACCCTCAGGATTTGGAAACGAAGAAAAGCTTTGGGAATTGGTTGCCGGACAAAAAAAAGTAGAAGAACCCGTCGAGCTGGCGTATTCGAAAAACACACCGGCCTTGTACCGTGATGCTTCGATGGGGAAAGCAGATCCTTCCTTCATTCCGAAGGTAAGCGGAGGCTGAAGCTAAGAAAGGATTCGTCGGAGACGAATCAAGGCTGATTGGTTTTGCGGACACGTGACCTGCCTGCGGGAGGCAGGAACACGGACACGTGATTTTAGCGGGGAAAACAATGGAAGGGCAGATACTGATTCATTGGAATTGGATTGTGGCCATAGACCTATTTGCCGCGGGGTTGAGCGCGGGGGCTTTTATCATTTCGGCCACGGCCTATTTTCTTGGAAAAGAAAAATATGAAAACATGACCAGAATCGGAGCTTATATTGCCCCCTTTCCCGTGATCGTTGGAATCCTTGCTCTCATATACGATCTTGAGAGGCCACAACTTTTCTGGAAATTGTTTCTCACTTTCCGGCCCACCTCGGTGATGTCCCTCGGGTCCTGGCTCCTTCTGTTTTTCTCAATCTTTAGTGTTGCGCATTTTTATCTCTGGCTTCCAGAGCGGTTCGACTATTTGAAGATTATTCAGGCCATTGAGTCCAATAAGTTTCTAAACCGTTTTCGAGGAAATAACTTGACGAAAATAAGGGGACTGGTCGCCGGGTTTGGGATTCCTATTTCTATTGGAGTCGGGATCTATACAGGCGTTCTTTTAGGAGCCCTAACGGCAAGGCCATTCTGGAATAATCCAATGCTGCCGATGTTGTTTCTCATTTCTGCGATGATGACCGGATCCGCTTCCATCTGCTTTGTGGGTTGTTTCGTTAAGGGATTTCGTGGAATGAGCCGAGAACAAATCAATACGAACAAATTCATGATCCATTCCATTGACTTCACGCTCATGGTCTTTTCTATCATCGCTATCTTTCTCTTCATCTTGGGCTTATATGTATCACCAAGAAGTTCTGCGGAAGCAGTCCACCTGATCATGGGAGGCGAGTTTACCCTCCTTTTCTGGACCCTTGTGGTAGGAGTGGGGATCCTCCTTCCTTTGGCCCTCGAGGTCTATGAGTTGATCCCCCATTATATTGGACAAGCAGAACTGAGGGAACATAATCCCTGGATTTCTGGAATCATTACAACATCTGTCCTCATCGGAGGGTTCGCCATGCGGTATGTCGTGATTTATGCAGGCCAGATGGCCCAAGTGATTTCTTCTTAAAGCTCGATTCCTCCATCTTAATCGGCGGTCAAGACTTCCCTATTCAATTAATCTAATTCAATGAAGGTTTAGTTGTATCAAGGGGATTTGGGTGGGCCTTTGATCCAGTATTTCAAGCGGTTCAAGAAGCTGAGTTTTTCGAAGACATAGAGCCCTTCTCGTATTCTTAAATACACCTTTTGGCCCATCTTCAATTCTTTGGGGGAGCGATAATCCGGATTGCAGGCCATCACCATTTCACCTCCCTTGGTCCTGACAAAACCAAGGGTGAGGGGCGAAAGGAATCCTTCCGGTGTGGTGTAGAGGGTAGTGAATGTTTCCAAAATTCCAACTCCCTCCGAGGGCGGAGAAGCGGTGCTCTTCTTGGAAAGACTGATCTCTGGATGATAATCAGGACTCCAGCCTTCTCGCAAGATTCGTTTTCGGTCAGCCCTTTCAAGGATGGTAACCAAGGTATTATTCGCCAACCCTCCGATGCTTTGGGCCAGCCCGATCTCTGCTCTTTCTAATTGCCTTTCTCCCCCCGCCTCCCCGCTCAGTTGATAGACAATCTCGACCAACTGAGCGAGACCAGAGGCGCCTACCGGATGCCCTCTTGCCTTCAATCCTCCGGATGGATTGATGGGAAGCCTTCCTCGAAGGTGAGTCGTTCCCTCTTCCAAACCCTTCCACCCCTTCCCGGCTGAAAAAAAGCCTAAATCTTCTGTTCCGATGATTTCAAATAGGGTAAAGGCATCATGGATCTCTGCAAATTGAATATCGGAGGGATTGAGCCGGGCCATGGTGTAAGCCCTCTGAGCGGCTTCTTTGGTCGAGTTGAAGGAGGTGAGAGAACTTCGATGTCTCACTGCGGCCGTATCCGTGGCATGGCCGATGCCGGCGACCTTGATCGGGGTGGGCTGGCTGGTGAGGATGATGGCTGAGGCGCCGTCTGTGATCGGCGCGCAATCATAGAGGCGGAGAGGGTAAGAGACTATCTGACTTTTCAAATAGTCTTCTTTCGTAATGATTTTTCTGAACTGGGCATAGGGGTTCAGGTAACCATTGGAGTGATTTTTGACAGCTACCTGGGCGAGGATGTCCTCCAGTTTGAGCGGTGAAAGATGAAATTCTCGGGCATATTTTTGCGCAATCATCGCCGCTAAAGCAGGCATGGTCGCACCGTACCTTCGTTCGGAACGATCGATCACTTCGGAGAGAATCCGAGTGGTCTTTGCCGTGGGGAGGTGAGTCATTTTTTCGCCGGCGAGGGCGAGGACACGCTTCATATGTCCAGATGCCACCGCATAGAAGGCCGCCTCAAAAGCGCCTGCACCCGTCGAAGAAGCGGTTTCCACTCGTGTAGAGGGAATTCCGGTCAACCCGAGCGTGTCAGCTAAAAGGGTGGCAAAATTAGAATCCCCGACAAATTCCTCAACGCTCATCACCCCTAAGTAGATCGCGTCGACCCGCTCCACTTGGGCTTGCTTCAAGGCTAAAGAGGCGGCCTCGGCCATCATTTTCTCGAGAGGCTCTTTGGATCTCCCGAATTTTGTCATGCCCACGCCTGAAATATAGACATCCATCAGTTTTTTCCGCCCCCTTATCTGAATCTTACAACAAAAAATTCTATTTTAATAGGTAGATTGAGTGGTTGAAAACCGTCCATTTTAATGAAGAATGGATTTGCCATAGTGACCCTAAAACAGACTGAAATTGGGTAAAGTGTTAGGCACATTATGTATATAACATACTGTATTTATTATAGTTTTTATTGTGAAAAAAATTATTTTGACCTCCTGAGAAATGAATATTATATTAATGGTAGATCTAATGTTGAATGTAATAATGCTTTCGAAGCATGTACATATTTAAAAGAGCTTCTCCCCCCCTCCTAAAACCGAAAATTAGGAATTAGTTCAACATTAGGATTAAATCTCACAGGCTGATAGAGATGGACGAGATCAGTTATCAGAAATTTCTAACGACCAAGATCGGCGACCTGGAACTGGATGTCGACGAAAGTTTAGCATCTCCCCTTAAACGATTGAAGAAGGAACTCAGAGGGCATCGAATTCTCTTATGGCCTGATTTCTATTTTGGGAATGAGTGGGGATGTGTGAACAAGAGGGTTTCGATTAGCATCCCTTTCTATTTGGCCATGCCCGAATTAGAGGACCTTGAAGGAGATACACCGCCGAATGAGGAGATGGTAAAAATCCTTCGTCATGAAACAGGCCATGCGGTGAATTATGCCTATAAACTTTGGCAACGAAAGGATTGGAAGGAAACGTTCGGGGATTTTCACAAGAAGTATCGCGATGGGTATCTCTACCGGGTCAATCCCTGGTCAAAAAGTTATGTCAGACACCTCCACTATTTAGGGGACCCTCACTACGCTCAAAAACATCCGGATGAGGATTGGGCGGAGACCTTCGCCATCTGGCTCGACCCCCGCTCCCATTGGGGAGTGAAATACCGGAATTGGCCTAACGCATTAGAGAAATTGTCTTATGTGGATCGGTTGATGGAAGAGATTGCCGGGAGAGAACCTTTGAATGTGGAAAAGAAACAGGATGGAACGTATACGGCGATTGAAGAAACCGTATCGGAGTGGTGGGGTTTAGACGGAGAGATCCTGGATCAAGAACTGCAGGAATATCTGACCGATATGAATGAGCTCTTTGTGAAACCAGGGAACGGATGGAGAAATCTCCTCCCCGCGTGGAAGTTGATTCGAAAACATGCAAGGCCCCTCAGCGAACAGGTCAGCCTCTGGATCTCAGGGTCCAACAAACACACCCTTCGAAAAAGGCTTCGCCAATGGGAGGCCATCTGCAGAAATGAATCACTGGGGTACGTGCCTGAAGACGAGGAGAAGAAATTGATCGAATTGACCACCCTGCTCACCTACTACGTCGTAGATGGCGTTCATCACTTCCGAAATTGACCTCCTCTCAGATAATGTCTCACTGAAGCTGGACTAGATCCTCCGATCGAGCCCCGCGCCGTGCGGGGTCTCCGAAGTTCTTATGAAGCGGAGTCCGACTCCCCTGCCCGATCTCGGTGCGTTTCTACGGCAGAGTGAGGCATAACCCTCTTCATTCTTTTTATCGGTTGACTCCACCATCGGGGTTGGGGTAAAAAGGAAACGTGGACCGAATCAAAATCCTTTTATTCCCCGCTATCTTCCTTCTCTCTTTTCTGCTTTTTTCCCCTCCTTCAATTGTTCAGGCCACGGAATATTATGCGCTCCGAATCGCAGGATCTGATTGCACTCTCTGCCACACAGACCCCAGAACAGGCGCATTGAATCAGGTGGGAGTCCTGTTCCAGGAACAAGGCTACCGTTATCCCCTGACCTGGAAAGGCGCATTCTTCTACTTTCTTGGAGGGTGTGCCCTCTTTCTCGTCCTTTTTGGCTTTTATCTCAGATATCGCCTCTGGCGTCGCGGAAAGGGTGAAGGCAAATGGAGTCAGTCGAAAGAAAGGTGGAAGGGATTGTTCATCTACGTCTTCGGACACCGAGGAGTTTTAAGAAGCCTTCTCCCGGGAACGAGCCACCTCCTTCTCTTTTGGTCTTTCGTTTTCTTGAGTTCTTCGATTCTCGTTGCCCTCGTTCAGGAATATCTGTTCTTTCCTTTATTGCGGATCAGATTCTTTGGTCCCGAATCTTATCCTTATTATCGTTTGATCTTAGACCTACTGGGTAGCATCGGATTGATTGGGACAATATCCCTTGCCTGCAGAAGGTACCTTGGGAGACCCAAGGCCCTGGACAATCAACGAACCGATGCCATCTCCCTTCTTCTGCTTTCCTTTGTATTCCTGACGGGCCTTTCATTAGCGGGAGTTCGAAATCAACTTTACCAATCGTCCTGGTCTCAATGGGCACCGGCGGCTTCGCTTACGGGGCGGATTCTAAAAAATTTTTTTGAAGAAAAAAGTAGCCTGAAAGCCTTCTTTTCTGCGCTTTGGTGGATCCATATCTTTCTTTCCTTGACTCTTTTATCCTATATTCCTTTCTCAAGAATCCTTCACCTTTTCTCCTCCTCTCTCAGCATCTTCTTCAGAAACTTAGAGGCCAAAGGGGCTTTGGCTTCCATTGATCTCGAAGCGTCAGAGACCTATGGCGTTGGAAGAATTGAAGAGTTTTCATGGAGAAATCTTCTGGAACTGGACGCCTGCACGCGGTGCGGTCGCTGTCAGGAGACGTGCCCGGCCCATCTCACCCAAAAGCATCTCAATCCCAAAAAGGTCATACAGGATTTAAAACACCATATGGAGAAGCCTTCGAAAGAGAGAGAGCGGCTTCACCTCATTGGTGATGTGGTGGCCGAAGAAGTAATATGGGAATGTACCACCTGCCGAAACTGTCTGGAGCATTGCCCAGTTTTTATCGAGCCCATGGTCAAGCTGATGGACCTCCGGAGAAATCTTGTCCTCCACCATGGGAAGATCCCGAAAGAAACGCATTTTGCGTTTCGGAATATCGAACGGAAGGGAAACCCCTGGGGGTTCGATCCGGAGAAAAGGATGTGGTGGACGAAGGAGTTGGGGGTGAAAGAGGTTAGCCCGGGAGAAAAGGTAGATATTCTGTTCTGGCTTGGATGCTACGGTTCTTATGACGACCGAAATATTAAAGTGGCCACCTCCTTGATTCGCATCTTAAATCGAGCCGGGTTGGATTTCGGCGTCCTTGGGAATTCAGAATGGTGTTGCGGTATTGACCTGAGAAGGATGGGAAGCGAATATCTCTTTCAAGTCAATGTGGAAAAGAATATGAATCGGCTTCAGCAGATGAAGTTTCAGAAAATCCTCACCACCTGCCCTCACTGCTTCAACACCTTGAAAAATGAATATCCACAATTTGGGGCCGGCTTTGAAGTGATCCATTATACGACTCTGTTGGAGGAGCTGATTCGAAGCGGGAAGATTGCAATGACTCCCGGAGACAGGACAAGGAAGATCACTTATCATGATTCCTGTTACCTGGGTCGATACAACGATGGCTATGAACCGCCTCGAAGGATATTGGGAACGATACCCGATGTCACCCTTATCGAGATGGAGCGAAGTCGAAACAAGAGCTTCTGTTGTGGAGGAGGCGGATGTCACATGTGGATGGAAGAGAAGGCAGGAAAGCGGATCAATGAAACGCGGGTCAAGCAGGCAGAAAAGACAGGGGCTGAAATCCTGGCCACGGTTTGCCCGCTCTGCATGATCTCTCTCGACTCTGCGGTCAAGGTATTGAACTTAGATGACAGGATTCGAGTGATGGACATTCTGGAACTGGTCGAAGAGAGAGTGAAGCCAAAGGGAGTTCAGAGTTCGGAGTTCTGAGTTCGGAGCCAGAATCTACTTCTCCGAACACCGAACGAAATACTGCGAACTATCAGAGGACCACTATTTTTTTGATGATCTTGATGATCTCAGCGGGATCATCGACCAACTGAAGGATTTCCAAATCCGAGGGCGAGATTTTCCCTTCCTTCAGCACTACTTCCTTCATCCAGTCCAACATGCCTTTCCAATAATTTGACCCGACCAAAATCACCGGAAAAGGCCTGATCTTGTGCGTCTGGATGAGTGTCACTGATTCAAATAGCTCATCCATCGTTCCAAACCCGCCGGGCAGGATGATATAGGCCACCGCGTATTTGACAAACATGACCTTCCGCACAAAGAAATAGCGGAAATGCAACGTGACATTGGCATAAGGATTAGGCTTCTGTTCTAAAGGAATCTCGATGTTGAGACCGATGGAATTCCCCCCGGCAGAGGTAGCGCCCTTATTGGCCCCTTCCATAACACCAGGCCCTCCTCCTGTAATGACGCCAAACCCATTCTCCGCAAGAAGCCTCCCGATCTGCTCCGCCTTCTGGTAGACCTCATCGCCGGGTCTGGCTCTTGTGGAACCAAAGATGCTCACCGAAGGATGGTATTTCCCGAGGACTTCGAACCCCTCCACAAATTCTGCCATGATGTGGAGCGTTCTCCAGGATTCGCTCGCAGCCGTCTCATTGATCATATACAGTTGATCCGTCATGGTTCCTCCCTATCCCGTGATTTGTGACTCGGGAATCAATTTCGTTGATTAATTTAAGATTTTATATTAGGAGAAAGAGAGTTCAAAGTCAATGATTGATGAGAAAGTTCGGAGTTTCGAGTTCGGAGCCCCGAGAGATCAGTTTGGAGTTTGAAGTTGAGGTCTTTACTCCGAAAACCGACCGAATACAAACACGTTAAATATTTTGTAGGGCAACCCTTTAGGGTTGCTTTAAGCAAGGCTAAAGCCTTGCGCTACATGTAAAATGATTTAACGCGTTTGTATTAAGTTACTCCAAAGGGGAGCACACACAGATGAGAGTGACGTTTTTAGGAGGGGTCCGAACGGTCACAGGCTCTGCCACCCTCTTGGAAAAAAGGCTCATTAAAATGGAATGGGGACGTCTCATTAGTAACTCAACGACTCGACACGTAGGTGCGAAGGAGATAAAGGAGAACGTTATGAAACGGAAGACTCTATGGTTCTCGCTTTTGATAGGGGCACTTTTGTTGCAAGTGCCCGTAGAGAGCTTAGCCGGAGTGGTGGTTGAACAGGTGGTGAGGGATAAGGACGGGATCCCTTCAAGAGCGTTGCTCTATTTTTCGGATTACCGATTTCGAACGGACCACCAGGAGGCCGGAATGACGACGATCCTGGACTTCAAAAGAGATGGATTGGTGATGATTGACCACCAGTCAAAGAATTATGTCGAAGTCAAGCTCTCCGAGTGGGAAAGAGAAGTAGCGAAACGGCTGAAAGACGAATTCCCCGGGATAAAGCCCAAGGAGAGGAAGATCGTCGTGAGAAAGACCGGCAGAACGGCTGTCATCAACGGGTTTCAGACGGAACAGATTGAGGTCCTGGCAGACGATGAGCTGATCGAGGAGAACTGGGTGACCCGTGATGTGGAGATGAAAGAAATAGAACAGGTGATGGACCGCGTGGCCCATGGGTTTCCAAAAGATTTCAGGCTTGAGATGAAAGAAGGCCGGGAGATTTATGAGAAGCTGAAGCCTTATGGATTTCCCATTTTGATCAAGGACCATGCGATCACTTACGGGTTGAGGGCCATTGACCGGGTAGAAGTCAAGAAAATCGAGAAGAAGGAATTGAAGGATGACGTTTTCCTTCCACCCGCCGGCTATCAAAGAATTGTCCCTGAGCCGTCGAAAAAGTAAGGGCGAGTAAGAGTAACCCTCCTACGCAGTTGGACCGAAGTGGCCTCCCCTCCGAAACCTTGAAATTGCGGGTCATTAGAGAGAGGGAAATCGGGACCGGTGCTGAAGGGGCCGTCTTAAGGGGATCTACGCTTTGGTTCATCTCTAAAATGCACCGCTTCAAGTTTTCTCCGGAGAGACCACCCCGATCTGAGGATAGGATTTCCGAGGGATTACGGGCGATATTTGATTTCTGGATGAGGAGTGGTTAACTTTAAGACGAGAGCATCTTTCCTGAAAGTGGAGGTTTAATCATGTCTTTAGTCGGTAAAACCGCTCCAGATTTTGAGCTCGAAGGCTATTTTGACGGACAGATCAGCCGGTACAAATTATCGGATTACAGAAAAAAATGGGTCCTTCTCCTTTTTTATCCCCTTGATTTCAGCTTTGTCTGCCCCACCGAAGTGCTTAACTTCTCCGCAGCCGCAGAAAAATTTTGCGGGCTCAATTGTCAGATCTTTGGCATCTCGGTGGACTCGGTTTACGTCCATAAGGCCTGGGTAGATACGAAGCGGGAGGATGGGGGGCTCGGTGGCAGTCTTAACTACCCGCTCCTTTCCGACCTGAATAAAGGGGCGGCACGAGATTACGGAATCCTGATGGAGGGCGAAGGGGTTTCCCTTCGAGGACTTTTCCTGATCAGTCCGGAAGGGCTGATCATGCACGCCACGATCAATAGCCTCTCCGTTGGTCGCTCCGTGGCCGAAGCCATGCGGATTATGAAAGCCTTCCAATTTGTCAGCTCCCACGAAGGTCAGGTTTGTCCTGCGGACTGGGAGGATGGAAAAGACGCAATGGTTGCAAATTCTGATGGGGTGAAAGAATACCTCGCGAACCACTGATAATAACGAATAAATCGAATTAGTAGTGTCCCAACGTTGA
>DBZJ01000095.1:10519-14095 GCA_002311635.1 Syntrophaceae bacterium UBA1163 | reverse complement strand
CATTTAATGTGAGTCAATTCGGTCCTCCCCCCAGCCATCGACAAATTGAAGGAGCTGATGAAGAATTAAGGATTGTAATTTCTAACGGGGTTCATGCAAAAAGCAAGCTGTAGATGACCAGGAAAAGAATTTGGCAGGCAGCGACGACCCAACCGTTTTTTAGCATGGATTTGAGATCCTTCGTCTCGGCAAATCCCAGGGAACTAAACATGTTGGCGCCGGGGTAGATGAAATTGCTCACTCTTGTCGCGACGATTAGTGCCACGGACCAAGCCAGCATAGAGACACCCAGTTTGCTCAGCATGGGATTGAACATGGAGTGGAGCATGTTGAGCGTTGCCACCGTGGCGCCTGAAATGCCGAAAGCCCCGATGAGGCCCCCCAGGATAACGATGGCTGTCTTTCCGCCGAGATCGACCAAAGGTTTGAGAATGATCGCCAAGGCTTTAAAACCACCTGCAAGCTTTATAAAATTGATGAAGGGGTCGAGGAGCAAGAACAGAAAGAAGAGCCCCACATTTCCAGCCATTCCCTTAATAACCAGTTTAAGAATCTGATTAAACTTCAATCCACCCACCAAGCCAGTCATCACGGCAAGTCCCAGCATGACGATAATCACATAAGAAGTTGTCGCTTTGGCAATGATCCCGTAAATGACTGCTGCAAGGAAGAGAGCGACAAAGGTACCTGTCGCCCGTTTGCTCCGAGCGGTTGGGACAAACTGTTCTACGCCCTCTAAACGTTCATAGGGGTTGATTTCTTTTGTTCGGCGTTGGATCCTCTGGAGCATGAACCAGGTTGCAGTGAATGTGATCAGAGCAATAGGCCCGGCAGCGAATAATATCATCTCGCCATAGCCGATTTTGGTTAAACCGAGAAGCGTGACAACCGGGGGCGTAAAAGGCCCGAGGATCAAAGCCTCCTCTCCCACAGCTTGAAAGATAACTGCCACCGCACTCCGAGAAAGCCCCACGGAAGCGGCAATGGGCAAAATGATCGGAGCAAGAATCGCATTGCCTCCTGCCATGGTTCCCAGGAGACCGATGACCACCATACAGGCTAACATGATTCCAAGCATGGCCTTCTTTTCAGTATCGATCCCAATTCCAAAAATAATCTTATGGACAAGGGTGTGACTGACCTTGGTTTCGGTCAGCACCTCTCCCAGCCCGCGGCCGAGCATGATGATCAAACCGACCAATGCCAGAAAAGAACCCGTCGCCTTTGCCAAGGCCTCTCCAAAGGAGATGAGGCTCTGGTGCGTCAGGATCGCTCCGATCAAGACGCAAATCGCTGTAGCTGGAAGGGGATCGACATCCCGGAAGACGAGAACGATATAAACCACGAGGGGTAAAAGGCCCAACAAGCCCAACCATACGTTGAACCCACCTTCTGTTCCCATCGGGTCATCCTCCTTTTATCAAGAAAACTTTAGGATGAAGCCTTCTTCTTTCGCAAAACCTTTCCTGGGGTATTTCCTGTTATTCTTCCCTCATGAACCACAGGGTAACCGTTCACCCATGTATGGATTATGCCGGCAGCATATTGATGGGGATGATCAAAGGTCGCTCGGTCCTGAATCGTGACGGGATCGAATAATACCATGTCAGCGACGAACCCTGGTTTGATCAAGCCGCGGTTTCTTAAACCGACCCGGCCGGCAACCAATCCTGTCATTTTATAAATGGCTTTTGTCAGAGAAAGAGTCCCCTTTTCCCGTGCATAGGCACCCAATACTCTGGGAAAGGTCCCGTAGGAGCGAGGATGGGTCGATTTTTCAGAATCTTCCTCTGCGTTCATCCCCATTCCATCCGAACCGACGGAAACCTGATCACTGGAGAGGATGGCGACCACATCTTCTTCCGATAATGAGAAATAGACCGCTCCCACGGCTGCCTTCTCCTCTTGGAGGAGTCTCATCACTGCAACTTCTGGCGTGCAATGCCAAAGCTCACCGATCTCGCTCACATTTTTTCCGGAAAGTCCCATATTCTTTGCCGAACCTATCTCAGCAATGACAATCCGATTCGGGCCTCCCCGTTGGTTCATTTCACGAAGAATCTCCGCCTGAAGTCGTCCTGTCGTCTTCGAAGAAGCGAGTCTCTTTAAAAGCTCATCGACACCGCCGGCAAGGGTCCATGGAGGGACCAAGGCGGTGAGTGAAGTACTTGTTGCTTCATAGGGATATTGATCGGCGGCGATATCGACCCCTTCCTGACGCGCTTTTTCTAATTTTAAAAGGGCTTCTTTGCTCCGGCCCCAATTGTCTTTCCCCATCGCTTTTAAATGAGAGACTTCCACTCTGACATCACTCTTTTTTCCGACGAGAATGGCCTCGTCCAGGGCCTCCATGAGCGTTGCCCCTTCGCCCCGGATGTGGCTGGCGTAGAGGGTTCCATGCCGGGCGACGATTTTAGCGAGGGCCACCAGCTCTTCTGTCTTCGCAAAACTTCCAGGCGGATAGATCAAGCCTGTGGAGAGTCCCCAGGCCCCCTGTTCGAGGGATTCTGTCAAGAGGCTCTTCATACTCTCAAGCTCTTTGTGACTGGGGGTGCGATCCTTTGTCTCTAAAATGGCGATGCGAAGTGCTCCATGGGTCACTAACGGAGCCAAATTGAGCCCGAGACCGATGCGATCCAATTGGTCTGCATATTGCTTGAAATTATTCCAACTTAACCCGTGGGATGGGAGATGAAAGTCATGTACTTTCAGGTAGTCGTTCAGAACAGCCCTTCGCTCATCATTCACCGGAAAGGCGCCAATGCCACAATTACCGATCACTTCGGTCGTCACTCCCTGCAACGCCTTGCTTTCGGCAAGGGGATGTTTAAAGATGCTGAGATCGGTATGGGAGTGGATATCGATAAAACCCGGGGCAGCCACGAGCCCATCCGCTTCGACGACCGCTTTTCCTCCGCCTTTTATAGACGGTGCGACGTCTGCGATCGTTCCCTTCTCAACGGCGATATCTCCCCTAAAAGGCTCCCGATTCGAGCCATCGATTACCAGCGCACCCCGAATGAGCAATGAAAACATACAAACACCTTCGCTATTTCATCCGAAGATGTCAAGCAAAAGTTTCACCGATGTTTCCGCTTTAATGGAAGTAGATCCTGCAGTGATCTTGAAATATTGAAGAGGGATGAAAAACTAAGGCGTGCCGGACCAAACTTATTCTGGAAAATTACGGCAAATGCTTTTTGAAATCCGACGCTGGAGCCAAACATAGGGTATTGAGATAGATAGCAATATGATCCATAGATAACGTCGATAACTCCCTGTTGTACCTACTGTTGTTTCTTAGCAGCTTTCGTCCGTCTTAAGGAATTATCTGGGAGCGATCCGTTCTTTTATGGGAAGACCCCTCTCCTTCGTCCTGCCGACAAGCTCGACATACAGGACCCTGGGAAGTCCGGCCCCCGTCTCTTCGGATTTTATGTAGATTTTTTGAAGGATACTCTCTATGCCATTGATGGAGACCACGGCCTTAAAAGTATCGTTGATTCTTTCGACGATGATCTCCCAACCTTTGAAAGCGGCCAGAATGACCTTGAACTTGTCCTTGTCAAGTTTCTC
>DBZJ01000095.1:0-10423 GCA_002311635.1 Syntrophaceae bacterium UBA1163 | reverse complement strand
CAATCGAATTAAGTTCCTCACGCCTGCCATTCTCTAAAATCCAGTAAGCGTTAACGGGCCTTAAATCAGAAAGGTCTCTATTCTCCGTGAGGCGGATGTCATACTGAACAAGATGTTTGTTCTTGTTCCGCTCAATGAAGAAAAGATGACCGGCGTTGTCGGCAAAAACCGACTGTGGAAAAGAACTTAATAAGATGACTACTAACAGTAACACAGTCACCGATGATCTCATACACTATCCTCCCACTTGTGATTTAATAAGAAATTATTTTTTTAACTCTCTTTTTTTGGAACTTATAACAGACCCAACCCGCGAGCACTATCAGGAATACGACTATTGCAATATGCCCGATTTTCGTCGCCTCCGTCTTGAACATCTCGATACGTCCTTCGCCTAAAAGACCTATCCCCCCCCAAAATAGGGCAACAGTTAATAATGCTGTGGCTCCATCCACGATAAGAAACTTTGTTATAGACATCTTCATTACTCCCGCCAAAAGGAGTAACTGTGTTTTTAATCCTAGAATGTGTCTCCCAAAAAGAACGACCCAAGCTCCTCTTGTCTTAAATTTCTGCTCAAGTCTCAAAAGTTTTTCTGGTGAGATCAACTTGCGGAATCTCTGATGTTGAACCAGCATCGTTCCGTATTTTTTCCCAACAAGAAAGACAAAGAAATCGGTGATCAATAGAAGAGGAAATACGATCAAAAACGCAGGGAACAGCTTGATGGTGCCGTGGGCAATTAAAAACCCGCACAGTAAAAGGGTGGCGTCTTCTGGAAATGGTAATCCAATACCCCCGAGGATGAGAGTAAGAGAAATCCCTGCGTATGGATAATTGGTTATGAGATAAGACATATAACCTATTTCGGGAACGCCAAAATCCTAAGTCTTCGTAGAACCGAGCGATTTTAAGTAAAGTACCCTCCCCCCGATGTAACGCTACACATGGGGTATGAGGCTTCTCCTCCACTCTCGGACACACGTTGTTTGTCCTCGGGTCTCCTTACAGGCCGACCTTCGGCATCTATGCGTCAACTCAGCCGATCTTAGTTTACGGAACCCGGTGCGAGAACTCAGCCCCGTTTGTGCAAGGCACTTCTCCTTTTCCGTCCTGCTCGCGTGGACAAGGTTTTTTTTTCAGCCCTGCCCTTTGATTTAAAGATGGTCACTGAAATGTCTCTTGTCAATCGATAAGGCAATGAGGCGAGATCGTGAAAATTATCGTTTCGGTCGTGATCTCTTGCAAAAAGGCCGCTGGGACGAGACTCGATTGTTGACTGTAGAAAAATGTGGATCTTGGAACATACCGTAAGGCTTCACAACGGTGTTTTTATGCCGGATAGAGTTGTTTCTTTTTCCACGCGCGCAGGTCTGAATTCAAGTGAAAGATCTCATTTGCCGCGCCTTTCCTTTTACAATTTAGTCATCCGTTAAAATCCTTGGGGATCGGATCAAATTCAAAATCATCGGGCCAGAATCTGTTTTTCGGACCGCATGAGATAATTCCTTTTCGGCAAAGCTCTGATCGCCACTCGTATTTGAGAACGATTTTTTCCGCAATGGTACGGTCAGGATCAAATTGTACTAAGTAGGAGGGTGAGTAGGTTGTCTCTCCAAATCCGGTGCCAGCTTGTTCCCTCTCTTCCAGTTTATATTTGCCGGCGGGACGACTCTCGCTTGAAGCCGAAGGGGCTCGTGCGGCAGGCGCTTCTTTTTTTGGAAGTGACATATCGGAACGGGGGGTGATTTGGGCTATCTTTTCTCTATAGACAGCAAGTGCAATAGTCCCCATGGCTGAGGCATCGGCAAATACTTTCTCGGCATAGGAATCGGACTGCTCGGCAAAGTAGAACCTGTTCGTCCTGTCCATGCCAGTTCGCCACCCTTCAAAGGTATTGGTACCATAAGGCCCGATGATATACATTCTTTCATTCCGGAGGAGATCTGATTTCTTGCCGTCAATAATGTTTCTCCCGTCCACGGCGATGACGACGCCAATACGCCTGTCCGACTTATTCGTAATCTGAATAGAGTATCTCTGTCCCTTGCCTGCCTCAAGATAGTAATGCTCCCCTTCCCGGTGGCCACGTAGAAAGGTCTCGTATTTCGGAAACGCCTTCCCATTATCCGAGACAATCCTCACATCGACGACATCGTTCTTCCCAAAATGCGCCCATCCAAGTGTCGGAGTGGCCAAACTGATAAACAGTATCACCATAAAAGCAATTCGTCTCATAAGATTACCTCCTTTTTGAGTGCCTTTTGATTTAATAGACAACCCGAACGGAAAAAAGTTCCGTGTTAAGGAAAAGTTTTCAACTTCGTTGGAAAGTTTGCCTCAGCCCCTTCTGCCTAATTTGACAACCTCTCCGACTAAAAAAGCTGGACTTTAAGATTTCATTGCTGTTATTGTAAAAAAGAATCCATTAAAAGAGGAAAATGTTGAAACCAGGCCCTTTCAAGCTAAAGTCAACTCTCTTTCTATTCTTCATGACGATCCTTCCTGTCTTATTCTCCTGCGCAATTTACAGCGCTAAAGGAAGTGTTCCGTCGACTGACATGAACCGCTTCACCAAAAAATTTATTTCACGCCATACCACACAAATAGGGGGATCCGAGCAAATCATCTTTGCGACCAATCGAGACTCCGCGTCGGTTTTCGTCACCATTCATGCCGTGGAGAGAACCAATGGTGTTTGGCACCTCGTCTTTCCCGTGTTTACCGGATCGATCGGAGAGATGGGATTTGCTGCCGTTGGCGAAAAGAGAGAGGGTGACGGTAAGTCCCCGACCGGCATTTTCCCTTTGGGATTCGCTTTCGGGTACGATCCTTCGGTTGAGACCAAGATGCCATACCGGCAGGCAATAGATGATGATTTCTGGGTGGATGATGTCAATTCAGAAGATTACAACCAATGGGTCGAGGGTGAACCCAGAGCAGCGTCTTGGGAAAAGATGAAGAGAGATGACGACCAGTACAAGTATGGAGTAGTGATTGAATACAATATGCACCCTATTGTGAAAGGAAAGGGAAGTGCGATCTTTTTACACGTATGGAATGACGGGGACTCAACTCTTGGCTGCGTGGCTATGTCCGAGGAGATGATTTTGAAAATTCTTGGATGGCTCGATCCTGCTAAGAAACCGTTGATCATCATGGGGACAGAATCCGAACTTCGCGCAATGAGGTCTCCTTAATCATGTTTCGGTCGATTGATCAGTCAGTCCGTAATTGAATAGAAGCCGGAGATTAAATCCCTCCCCCCTCCCTTTACAAAAGGGAGGCATCCCCCTCTTTGGTAAAGAGGGGCTAGGGGAGATTTTAAGATAAATATGTCAGCTCATTATGACTCTTTACTAAGTACCCTATGACTCTATTTTGAATACCATAGAGAAAAATCTTTTTGGAAGATGGGGGTCTATTCAAGGATGAACAGGGCCAAGCAAATAGCCAAGACGACACAATACCGTCATGCAATACAGCCGCTGATTGTTCTCTTCGTCATCTTCATTCTCCTCGCGACCGGAACGGCATTCAGGGCATTGGGAGAAACGAAAGAGAAAACCTCAGCGCACTCGCCTGAAAGAGCGGCTGATATTATTGATATTAGGGAAGTGAACCCTCATGTCATTGTGGATATGAGGTATGCGACAGAGGATAATTTCACAAAAAAGAGGCTTTACGATTCCAACTCGTGTTTTTTGAGGAAGTCTACCGCTCTCAAACTGGATGCCGTTCAGAAGGAGCTTGAGCGAATGAATCTCGGTCTAAAGGTCTGGGACTGTTACAGGCCCTTGTCTGTCCAGTGGGCCTTTTGGGCCATTCTTCCGGATGAGCGATATGTGGCGAATCCAAAAAAGGGTTCGCGTCACAACCGAGCATCGGCAGTCGACCTGACACTTGTCGATTCCCAAGGAAAGGAGCTTCAAATGCCGACAGAGTTCGATGATTTTAGCCTTAGGGCGGGTCATCGTTATCAAGACCTTCCGGCTCAGGCGATCAGGAATCGAGAGCTTCTCAAGGGCCTGATGGAAAAGGCGGGATTCGTCCCTTTACCAGAAGAATGGTGGCATTACGACGATGAGAACTGGATGCAGTTCGATATTATGGATGTGCGCTTTCAAGATCTATTGAAGCATCAGAATTAGGGGAGACAGGTCCGGCGGTTTTTCTTTCTAATCATTTCGAAGTCGCGGGGTTGAAGTAGCTGCGTGTGGCTGAAGCCACCTGGGGCGCCAGAACGATCAGGGCGATTAGATTCGGAAAGATCTGGAGGCCGTTCATGGTGTCGGCGTAGTTCCACACGGTCTTCACCTCGGTGACGGCACCCACGAAGATCAATCCGCAATAGATCCACGCGTAGATTTTTAGGACATTGGATCGAAAGATATATCCGAAGCAAAGCTCACCGTAGTAGGACCATCCCACCAGATTCGAATATCCGAAAAGGAACGAACTCACCGCCACCATCCAGCCTCCAACCACCGGAATGCTGGTGTTGAAAGCGGAAGCCACCAGGGCGGTGCTCATGGTTCCGCTCGACCATTTCCCTGTGATCGTCACCACGAGCGCGGTCATGGTGCATGTGACGAAGGTGATGATGAACACGTCGACTGTCGCAATGAGGCCCTGGCGCACGGGGTCCCGGCTCCGGGCCGCTCCGTAAGCCATACCTGCCGTTCCGAGTCCTGCCTCATTCGCGTAGAGCCCGCGTGCTGCGCCGAGACGGGCAGCGAGAAGCACGGAGGCGCCGCCGAATCCGCCGATCATGGCCGTCGGAGTAAAGGCGCTCTTCAGGATGAGGGCAATGGTCTCCGACAGCAAGTGAGCGTGGGCGAGGATAACGTAGAGCGAGCCGCCGACGTAGAGGATCACTTTCAGCGGAACAAGCTTTTCCGCAAAACGGGCAATACTCTTGATCCCTCCGATGACAACCAGCCAGGCAGCGATAGCGATGCCAGCCCCTACGAGCCACTTTGGAATGTGAAATTCGCTGTTGAGCACCAGCGCCATCGAGTTGGTTTGGGCCAAGGGACCAGTGGTCATGGCTGCCATCCCCGCCAGGAAAGCGAACATCCAGGCGAGCACTGGTGATCGGACGCCGTTTTTGAGGTAATACATCGGGCCGCCAGCGACGCTGCCATCCGGAAGCTGCTCCCGAAACTTCAGTCCCAGGACAGCCTCGCTGTATTTCGTTGCCATGGCGAAGAGGCCGCTGGCCCACATCCAGAAAATGGCGCCCGGCCCGCCTATGGCAATAGCAGTGGCCACGCCAGCGATATTGCCGTTTCCGATAGCTCCGGCAAGCATGGTCATCATCGACTGCCAGGGTGAGATGTCCCCCGGTGGCACGGGGGCTTCCCCTAGGGTTTGTTTCGGGACCGCAGTCCCTTGTGCAGCGAATCGCCAACCCAACCCGAAATGGCGGAGGTGGGTAAACTTCAACCTGGAGGAGAGGTATATACCCGTACCCATCAGCAGGGCAATCGTGACAGGCCCCCAAACCAGTGCAGCTGCTTGCGCCCAGAACTCACTCATACGGTTGATCTCTATCCTCTCGACGGTCGAGACTGTATTATAATCCGGCGTTGACGGAAGAGACGGCCGGGTTCCCAAGTCTTAGAAAGCGGCCTTTTGGGAATAGCTAATTAGTGCTTGTGGAAAAAGGAGTCATCTTAAAAATATGGAATGTCCGAATCGTACATGTAAAAGGTTGCCGCTCTAAGACTTTCCACCCGATCGTCTCCTCCGTCTTGTATGGTATGAACCGGCTTTTGGAATGGGTTGAATGTACGAAAAACAGGGACGTATGTCAAGCAAAGAAGACTCTACATCGGGCCGGGTGGTTTCGATAAGGACCCTGTCTTCGAGGAATCCTGGGAGGCAGCCGGAGGAGTTTGAGGAGAAGGTGTCAAAGGGAACACTAACGCAGCTTTTTTACTCATCCATCCCTCTGCCCCGCTTTCGAGCCGGACCCGCATCCAGCCTGGGTTGTCGGCAAGAATCTCAAAAGTGTTCTTCAAGTATGCCTTGCCGATGATCCTGAACCGTATTCCTGGTCCCTCCCGGAGGTTAACATAGGCCCATATGACCTTTCCCCGAGCGACAGGGAGTGGAGACGGTTTCAGGGCCGTCGCCGGAGGCGGTGAAGGACCTCTCTCTTCCTTGAGCAGCTTTTGTGACGAGGGGACGGGCTGTCTTGTTTGCGGTTTGGCAAGGACTTGCCAAAGATTCTTTCCAAATTCATTATAAAAGCTGCACAAATTCGGCGTGGCAAGGCTGCCCCATGTTGTCTTCAGGCTGATATGAACGACCACCGAAGATCCTTCCTCTACAATTGTGACTGTAGCCGGATAGCCTTCCTCCTGCTCTGCTTCAAGGAACATTGTGGCGCTGATCGTCCCCGATCCGGGGTCGGCTGAAAGAATTCAATGCCCTTGAGACTGAAGTGTCTTGACCACCAAATCGAATCCTTTTTTGAATTCAAGATGATCATATTTGACCCAGGTCTTATAGAAAGGACGGGAGATCACGCCTCCTTCTCTGGTACAATTTTTCTGGCAAGCCGGAATGGGGGCAGGGATTGTTTCTTCCTTGTTCAATTGGAGACCTATTTGAGAACAGGAAAAGATC
This sequence comes from Syntrophaceae bacterium UBA1163, assembly GCA_002311635.1. GTDB lineage: Bacteria > Desulfobacterota > BSN033 > BSN033 > UBA1163 > UBA1163. The sequence goes on along the minus strand of DBZJ01000095.1, from coordinate 3,787 downwards.
CACAATGCTAGCAAAAAGAAAAAGCAGATTCGCAGATTTGGTTTGAGCATTGATTCTTCCTCTCTTTGCCAAAGTATTAGAGAGTTACAAAACCCTGAGCAGAAAAAGGAAAAGAATCGCCAAAGAGATTAATACTGCATTTTATGTGCCAGAATAGGAAGATTTTATTCCTATGATTTCAAGGTGTTCTCGCTTACGGAACAAAAAAGGCCGATCAAATGTGGAAAAAATATGACGGATGGTCAAAATTGTCCATCGAGTAGAGACGCCCAGAAAATTAGAAACCTTTCCAGTCTGAGGTTTGATGGAGAGAATCCGTTCCTGAGCACAACAATCTTTCTTTTTGATATTTCGGAGACGGACCTCGATCTCCGGAGTTCTTTTGAGCAGATTTACCGTCTTCGATGTATCCGAAAACCTAACAATCCATAAGGAAGAGAAAGACTATTGATGAGGAGGAATTTGAGGAAATGGTTGAAGAGCTGTTGCATAGGTGAAAAGGAAATGGCAAACGGCTGCCCTGAGGAACAAAAAGATGCTGCTGAGAAAGAACAAGGGGAATTTTTGAGGGGAGGCTCGTGGTAGAACCTCCCCTTAGCAGACGCGGCTCTTCAATAATTCTCCGCCAGAACTTCGAAGTAAGCCCGTGGGTGCTTGCAGACCGGGCATCTTTCCGGGACTTCCTTCCCTTCAAAGACGTAGCCGCAGTTGCGGCAATGCCATTTCGCGGAGGAATTTTTTTTAAAGGCTTTTCCTTCCTTCACATTTTTTAATAAACCCAGGTACCTGGTCTCGTGGAATTTCTCGACCTTCGCGACCTGGCTGAAGGTTTCATAAGCTTCACTAAGCCCTTCCTTCTTGGCGACATCAGCGAAGTCTTGGTAGAGCTTCGTCCATTCGAGATTCTCTCCGGCCGCTGCCGCTTTCAAATTGTCCGCTGTATTCCCAACGACGCCAGCGGGATAGGCGGCCATGATCTCTTCATCTCCTCCCCTAAGCAAACTGAAGAAGAGCTTGGCGTGTTCTTTCTCGTTTTCGGCGGTCTCCAGAAAGATAGAGGAGATCTGCTCATAGCCCTCTTTTCTGGCTGCGCTCGCAAAATAGGTGTAGCGATTCCTCGCCTGGGATTCGCCCGCAAATGCCGCTAAAAGATTCTTTTCCGTCTTGCTTCCCTTCAATTCCATAACGATTCCTCCTTTCATTCTTCGGTAATCAACATCCTTTTTTTAGCCCAATAATCAATTTTATCCTTGCGGTGTGAGTTTATCAAATTAAAAATAATCTTCGATTGAATTCCCCTGTTGCCAAATCTCTGAAAAAAGCTTAAAGTCCAAAAAGGCGTTATCGACACAATTAGAAGGAGGACCAAATGAAGGTCTTGGGAATTTTGGGAAGTCCCCGAGTAGGAGGAAATAGTGACATCCTCTTAGATCAAGCCCTTGCGGGAGCCAAGGACGCAGGAGGGGAAGTAGAGAAGATCGTCCTGTGCAAGAAGAAGATCTCTGGATGCCTGGATTGTCAAAAATGTAATGAAACAGGAGTTTGCGCCGTTCAGGACGACATGCTCGAGATTCACAAAAAGATTTTGGAGGCAGACGCGATTATTCATAGTGTTCCTGTCTATTTCTGGTCCATGACGGCCCAGATGAAAGCCTACCTAGACCGCTGGTGCGCTTTTTTTGACGCGGAATGGCGATGGCACAAAGCCTATCGTCCTAAGATGAAGGGGAAGAGGATCGGTTTGATTACGGTCTGCGGGGACCCAAATGTCTCCACCGCTGACCCCATTGTCCACAGTTTCAAGAACACCTGCCAATTTACCGGGCTCAACTTGCTGGGTGTGGTTCAGGCTTCAGCATCCACAAAAGGAGAGGTTTCCAAAAACGAGGAAATTAAAAGAAAAGCTTACGATCTTGGGACGATAAGTGTGACCAGGTGACCTTCCGAACCGTTTTCTTTCTCCAGACAGTTAACGTTTCTTTCGGAATCGGTTCTCCCGGATGACCTTGCCAATGATATCCCCACAGACGATACATCTCCATCCAAAATAGCCCTCGGCCTGACCGTAGAACTTTTCATAAGACATCGTACTACCGCAACGATCACGTCTCTTCATGGTCATCTCCCATAAGTTATACTAATTTAAGCATCGACCCTTGAAATTTCAATGTCGATGGATGGAAAAGGTGGTTCTTGGATTGCCGGCCGGGGGGTTAAAGGAAGGTATTTAAAAGAAAAATTCTCCCCAGAAATTCTGGGCCATGCCACCACCCATTGGCTTCCCCCTAAGTGGTGACTCCTATCCTCCTGATAAATTTTCCAAAAATGTTAGTGGTAATAGAAGGAGACAGATAGCACAATAGCGGGTTACAGCGTTAAGAATAACACCTACAAATCTTGAATGCGGAGATGATCTGGGAGTTGATGATTACCAAAGGAAAGAAACAAAAAAGACAGAGCCGAATTGACCCTGCCTTTAATACGAACAAGGACTACACCATTTTTCAATTTCTTGTCTATTCCCTATTTCTCTTTGCCTTTGGGGAATCCAGGAACGCCCTTTTCCAACTGCACGCCAAAGCTATTTAGAAACATGCACAGTAAGTTGTACTGGCCAACCGTAGCAACCACATCCATGAGCTGTTGCTGATTATAGCGTTTGGACAGGGTGTTCCACGTAGCATCTGTAATGAAGGCATCGTAATAAAGTTCATCCACGGCCCGAAGCAAAGTAGCATCGAAAGGATTCCATTCGGCGGCTTTTGGCCCTTCCGTAATTCGCTTTATTTCCTCCTCGGTCAGACCCACTGATTTCCCCAAAATTGTGTGCCATCCAAATTCGTATTCAGACCGGCAAAGCCACCCAATGCGCAACATGAGAATCTCGCGATCGCGCGCGGGAAGAGTTGATTCCCTCAAAATATAACGGGAAAACGTGAACCACCTATCCGCCATTTTGGGATGATTCGCAACCGTCGTCCAGACATTGATTACCCGACCATCCTTCATCTTCCATGGGTCAAGAATCTTCTGCTGTTCAGCATCCCATTCTGACTCGGCAAGAGGTTTAATCCGAGGCTCTTTCAGTCGCACCCGTTCTCCTCCACCCTTGTCTAAGGTGGCACAACCATTTAGAACAACACTTAATCCTAAGACTATTATCCACAAGATTCCTTTGAACGATTTCATTGCGAACCTCCTTTTTAACATTTGGTCTTGCGTGAGCTAAACATACCGACAAAAAAAGCCTCTGTCAAGAACAAAAAGAGAACAAAAAGACTATCGAGATTATCGAGAATTACCGATTCAAATCAAGCATGCATTACCAAAATGCCCAGTTGTGGACTTCAGGGGGCAATCTTCGGAAAGGTGGCCCCAATATTCCCCCGAAAAATATTCAGGCAGGTCATGAGTTCATCGACACGTCGGTAAGAATCAGATGACTTCTATTGATAATCGGTGAGATCATTTCCCCACCCAGTTAATACAAAAGAGGTTTCATTCGGACGCCCATGCTGACTCCAGACCGTAATCGACAGAATCGCCCTCTAAAATAATGGTATTCCTCGTTGGGAGAATAAAGTTACTATTTACTCCTCGCGAAGAGATGGAGGATAAGAAGACATGATTGTAGATGCCTGACCTCAAACAGGGAATCAAAGAGGGGGAATAAACGAGATGACCATGGGAGTCTGACGGAAAATGCCTTCAATTAGTCGGCGATTGCACCTCAAGTCTTCAATACAAGCTAATCTCTAAAGCTGACGAGTCGAGTAGCGCGGGGGAA
>DBZJ01000167.1:2558-2826 GCA_002311635.1 Syntrophaceae bacterium UBA1163 | reverse complement strand
TGGGCGCCGGAACTCGATCTGTGGAAAGTCAAAATTGATCCCTCCCAGGTGGACCAGGTCCTGGCCAATCTTGTGGTCAATGCCCGCGATGCCATTTCCGGAGTAGGCGCCATCACATTGAGGACCGAAAACGTTGCGATCTATGATTCCAATAGTGCCGAGGAGCCCGAAATCATTGCCGGAGATTACGTCCTGCTGACCGTGAGCGATACAGGAGCGGGTATGAGCCGGGAAGTCCGCGAGAAGATCTTCGAGCCTTTTTTTACCA
>DBZJ01000167.1:328-2489 GCA_002311635.1 Syntrophaceae bacterium UBA1163 | reverse complement strand
AGCCTTTTTTTACCACCAAGGAACTGGGCAAGGGAACCGGGCTTGGATTGTCCACCGTCTACGGCGTCGTTAAACAAAACGACGGCTTTATTTATGTCGCCAGCGAGCCGGGGAAAGGAACAACTTTCAAAATCTACCTGCCGCGGTTCGAGGGTCAAACCGCACAGGCCCCCTCTGAAGAGATTACAGCCAAGCGCCCGACAGGTACGGAAACCATTCTGCTGGTCGAGGACGATGAAGCGATCCTGGACCTCGGCAAGATGATTCTCCAAGAGCTCGGCTACAAGGTCCTTGCGGCGCATACTCCGGTGTACGCTTTGCACCTTGTCGAGGCGCATCCGGGAGATATTCACCTGCTGATCACTGACGTGGTGATGCCGGAGATGAACGGGCGGGAACTGGCAGAACTGCTTAGAGCCGTCCGCCCGAACCTCAAGTGCCTTTTTATGTCGGGCTATACCGCCGATGCGATTGCACATCGAGGCATTCTGGAGGAAGGACTGAATTTCATTCAGAAGCCTTTCGGCAGCGATGAGCTTGCGGCAAGAATCAGACAGGTCTTGGACCACTTGGAATAGATGGCTGAAAGATCGTGTCGGCATTGCTCCTCTTAACATTAACCTCACAAGGGTGCCGATAAATCTTTCCATATAAGTAATTTATTTTGCTTGGAGGGCGACGCGGGGGTCGAACCCGCGACCTTTGGTTCCGGAGTCCAAAGCCAAGCATGGCCGTCATTGTTAGAGCTGGACAACATCTTATATCATAAGGGTTTATGCGATCTCCTTTTGGATACTTTTGGTTTTGTGAGTAAATTTTTGAGGTTGATGGTTACAAAATAGTTACAATCCGAAGGATGACCCAACCAGTCTGAGACTTGAGTTTTGAAGCACTATGTGTTCAACGATGGTTATTTATCTATGCTCATTTTTGACCGAATTGGAATGTTCTTTCATATTGGTTAACTCTCACGGAGCGGAGGAAGAGAAATCGGAAAATGGCACTCGAAAAACCGGAGTTCTCTCCTGCCGAACCGACAAACACGTCTCCTTAAGAAGAGACTTCAAAGAACCTGCCATGTCTTACCTGTGCGCCCCAATTGAAGCTATTTAGGAGAATCGTCGACCTTTTTACTTTTAGCCCCCGGTGGCCTCCCTCCCTTCAAAAGGTCTTCTGGCAGTCCCTCTCTGATCACTGTCCATACCAGCTTAAAGTGAAGATTAGGAAAATTAGGTATGTGCTTGAATGAACGTTGCATCTCGCGTTCGAAGTTGTCCCATTTAGGTGGTTCTCCCTCCCTTTCTTCATGTTCTTCATATAAGCGTTTTTCAACAAATGTTACTCGTATTTTTTCAATCTCCTTATCTTTACCCTTCCAGCCGCCGAGTGTTTTAACATCTTCATCTGTAATCTCTTCTATGGATTGCGGGCTCATTTCTCTCTTAGAAACCGATAGTGAATCAGTGTTCACCTCATATCCTTCTATTATTACACACTCAAATACGTACCTCACGATATCCATAAATCTATTAATTCGGACTGCATACCTTACAATAAGGTATCCATATTTTAGTCGTAATACTCTATTCTCATACAAAGAAATATAATACATAACAGCATATATCAATGATAATCCAACATATCCTGGTAACAGTGACAATATCAGAATTGGAATTATACACAGGAACATTATAGTCTTAGCTGGCCAGAACGTTAATAACACAAGTACAATACAAATAAGTCCTAAAACACTCAGTGTTATTCGCAGTTTTCTGTTCACTGTGCTTCTCCTTGCTAATATCAATCAACAAGTAACAGCTTCACAATATTCGCATCTTGTACTGTCGTTGTTATACACATTTGGTGAACAGTTTGTATCCACATTGCAAGAACGTCCTGATTTTGTTTGTATTCTTCGGATGATTCCTGATGTATCTCAGAAAGCGCTTGGTCTTTCCTTGAGTCAGGACAGCCGGTGCGGTATATCTTTGCTCATCCACCAATTTGCCCATTGAATTTATCCGAAACTATAGGGCCTTATGTTCATTTCTGTGGAGAAAATCCAATCTATGACTATCACAAAAGCCCATCTCATCAAAGCACTCTTTGCCAAGAACATTTTCACCAAACCCGAGTCGGCCCAGATCATCGACACCCTTTT
>DBZJ01000167.1:0-200 GCA_002311635.1 Syntrophaceae bacterium UBA1163 | reverse complement strand
TCAGCGGGTTCGGGAAATTTTCAGTGAAAGAGAAGCGCGGACGTAGAGGCAGGAATCCCCAGACGGGGGAGCCAATTACTCTGCCGCCGAGGAAAGTGGTGACATATAAGTGCTCTGGTGTTCTGAGGGCTGCAATGAATGGGGAGGGTGATTGAAGGAATGCAAGGAGATGCCTTCGGTTAACCGATAATAATGTCCTC
>DBZJ01000056.1 GCA_002311635.1 Syntrophaceae bacterium UBA1163 | reverse complement strand
TATTTATGACGCACTACACTAGACTGTGTTTTCAATCGCCTTCACTTTCGCAAAAGAATTTCTTCCAAACGAAACTCAAATCGCTCATCGTCTGCGGCTGTCCTCTTCTTCGGCCCTTTTGTTCTGCCGCCTCTTCGGCGAATTTTCGCCTTAACCTCCCGCTCTTCCAATAGGAACCCAATCCTTTCCGGACGAAACTCCCTGCCCGTCGGGTTCAGACATTTTGCTTCCTTTCCCAGCACCATAGCTGCCAATCCCCAATCCCCTGTCACGACCACATCTCCTGCTTCAGCGAGATTCATTATTTTCATATCCGCCTCCTGAAAACCGTCTCCCACCACAAAATGATGATCGGATTCGATACGGTGGTTGAAGCTGGCTACGGTCCAGACCGGGATATGGCGCTTTCGTCCAAGTCTCATGCAGATCTGCAAAACGGGTTTGGGACAAGCATCAGCATCTACCAAAATCTTCATAGAATCAAAGAAGATACTACCCTTTCACGAGATTTTTTAAAGATCAAGCCTCGATGTACCCTTCGGGGTTTACCTAACAAAAAGGGGCAGAATCAATTGCCTCTGCCCCTTCATCTCAATCCTCTCCGTCCCTCTCTTGTTATTAAGGGAGTAGGAGGGATTATGACTTATTCACCAGATATTCATGAATCGAATTGGCCGCCTTCCTTCCTGCACCCATGGCCAGGATGACAGTGGCTGATCCTGTCACAATATCTCCTCCTGCCCAAACCCGCGGCTTCGTGGTCTTTCCTGTTTCAAGGTTAGCCACGATATATCCTCTCTTATTAAGCTCAAGACCAGGCGTTTGAGTAGGAAGAAGCGGGTTGGCACCGGCACCAATGGCGACCACTGCCATATCGCACTCCAATTGAAATTCTGAACCCTTAATGGGAACCGGTCTGCGTCTCCCTGACTCATCAGGCTCTCCCAGTTCCATGCGAAGGCATTCCACACCGGTTACCCAACCGTTATCGTCTCCTAAGAATTTCGTAGGAGCTGTAAGAAGATAGAATTGAACGCCCTCTTCCTCTGCATGGTGAACCTCTTCGATACGAGCTGGCATCTCATCCCTCGACCGGCGGTAGATGATCCGAACGGTGTCCGCTCCTAATCGAAGAGCGGTCCTCGCTGAATCCATGGCTACATTCCCTGCTCCAAAGACCGCCACATTTTTCCCCCGGGCAATCGGCGTATCATATTTAGGAAAGAGGTATGCCTTCATCAGATTGGACCGCGTCAGATATTCATTGGCTGAATAGATACCGCAATAGTTCTCCCCGGGAACGTTCAAGAACTGGGGAAGCCCTGCCCCTAAACCTAAGAAGGCAGCATCATATTCTTTAAGCAGTTCATCGACGGTCTCAATCCTTCCGATGACACAGTTACACTCCACCTTCACACCCAAACGCTCTAAATAGTTGACCTCCGACTGGACAATGTCCTTGGGAAGACGAAATTCTGGAATACCGTAAATCAGAACACCTCCGGTTTTATGGAGGGCTTCAAAAATGGTGACTTCATGTCCTTTAAGGATGAGGTCCCCTGCCAGGGTCAAACCGGACGGTCCGGATCCTACTACCGCCACTTTTTTCCCAGTGGCAGGAGCTTTCTCAGGAATCGTCACTTCCCCTTTTGTCCTCTCCCAATCCGCAGCGAACCGTTCCAATCTGCCGACGGCAACGGGTTGGTCCTTCTTCCCAACGATGCACACCTTTTCACACTGGTCTTCTTGAGGGCAAACGCGGCCGCAAATGGCAGGGAGACTATTCCGCTCCTTCAATTTCCGGGCCGCACCGGCAAAATCCCCCTCTTTGATAAGCTTGACAAAGGCCGGGATCTCGACTTCTACCGGACACCCCTCAATGCATTTCGGTTTCTTGCATTGAAGGCAGCGACCCGCCTCCAGCTGGGCCAATGCGGGCGTGTATCCGAAGGGGACCTCATCAAAATTCCTCGCTCTCACCTTGGGGTCTTGCTCGGGCATCTTCTGCCTTGGCACTTTTGTTTTCTCTTTTTTCTCTTTTTCTTCCGCCATCTCAACCCCCCCGTTTTCCCGCCGTCGCAAATTGTTCCATGGACACCTTCTCCTCTGTGAGATAGGCCCTCTGCCGTTTCACCAGTTCATCATAGTCAACCTCGTGGCCATCGAATTCCGGGCCATCCACACAGCAAAATTTCGTCTTGCCTCCCACCGTGACCCGGCAGGCACCGCACATTCCTGTCGCGTCTACCATGATGGGATTCAAGCTGACCATCGTCTTAACTCCGTATTCCTTCGTCAATTTGCACAGAAACTTCATCATCGGGACGGGGCCGATCCCCACGACCAATTTCACATCTTTCTGTTCATCCAAAATCTTGCGAAGGACATCGGTTACAAATCCGTGATGACCATAACTCCCGTCATCCGTCGTGACCCGCAGGTCGTGACTGGCTGCTTTCATCTCCTCTTCCAAGATCAGGAGGTCTTTCGTTCGAGCGCCAATGATCGCGATGACGTTGTTTCCCGCCTCTTTGTAGGCTTTGGTAATCGGGTACATCACGGCCACGCCCGTTCCGCCTCCGACACAGATGACCGTCCCAATTTTTTCAACATGGGTCGGCTTTCCCAGGGGCCCGATGATATCCTGGATGGAATCGCCCACATTGAAGGTTCTCAGGAGGGCCGTGGACTTTCCAACCACTTGAAAGATCAAGTCGATGGTCCCGGCAGCCGGATCCGTCCCCCCCATCGTCAGAGGAATTCTCTCGCCAGTCTCGCCGGCTTTTAATACGACGAACTGCCCTGGCTTTGCCTTCCGAGCAATTCTGGGTGCCTCGACTTTGAGATGACAGACCGTTTTCTCGGCCATTTCTCTTTTGTATGTAATCTTATGCAAGCGCCCCCTCCTTTCCGATAAGTCTTTTACAAGGTTCATCCGATTTCCTTTAGTGATATAAATGAACTGAATTTAAATGTCAAATTTTTATCACACTCAGAATTTCACTTGACAGACGCTCAAATTTAGTTCATAAATGAAAATATCTGAACTTTTTGAGTTCTTGAGACCTCCCAGGCGCTTTTTGGAAAGTCCACGGAGTTTAAACCGGATGAAGGAGAAAGAAGATGAATTTAAAACTTTACGTAGGAAATCTCCCCTTCGGAGCTTCGGAAGAAGACCTCCGGAAGCTCTTCGCTGAAGCAGGAGCAGTTCAGTCGGTCAAAATTGTTACCGATTCTTACTCGGGGAGGTCCAGAGGATTTGGTTTTGTTGAGATGGCTTCCCAAGCGGAGGCGGAGAAGGCGATCTCCCTCGTCAATGGAAAGACCTTTATGGACCGGGCCTTGATCGTCAGCGAGGCCAAGCCTCAGAAAAAAAGGGATGGCGAGTTCAAAGGCAGAAGGGATAGCAACAGATAACCCGATGTAAGAAAGAGGAACCTGCTCACCGCAGATAGAGGAGAGGTCATTGGAAGTTAAAGTTCAAGACAACCAGATTGAGAATGCGATTAAATCCTTAAAGCGCCAACTCGCCAGGGACGGAATCTTAAAGGAATTGAAGAAAAGAAGGTCCTACGAAAAACCCTCCGTAAGAAAGAAAAGAAAACAGCAGGAGGCGAGGAGGAGAAGGCAGAGAGCAGCTCGCAGATTTTCAAGATAAAGAGTTCTTCTCTACCATTCTTCAGCAGGCGGGGAGACTAACCCGTTATTCTCGGCGGGTTCATAGCGATCAGGAGTTTTCCTTCTTCTGTCTGGAGAAGGCCCTTTCTGGAAAGCAGGGCGATCGCTTCTGAGGAAAATGCTTCAACATCTTTAAAGTCAAGGATGATCTTTTGTATTTTAACGTTTAAAACCCCCTTCAGCCTCTCTACCAGCTCTCTTGCCCCCTCCCGATCCATCGATCCTTCGAGTCTGACGAATAGGGTTTTAAACCGCTCATTATAAATAGAATAGAGTTTGAGCGTATCGGTTGCTTTTTGACCAATCCGAAGTTTCTTCTCTGCGATTTTCTCCCCCACCCGCTGAATCAAGTCCCGAGTATTTTGGAGAGGGATAGTATCGTTCATCTTCTGCAAAATTCGCGAAAGGCTTGGAAGATAACCCTCCGGTGTCCTCTGTGCGATGCTTCGGTAGGCGATATTCGAAAGGACCCGAGTGAAGAATCGTTGTTGGGGATGGCAAACCCTCTTAAAGATGGAACCCCAGGAATAGCCCTCTTTACATGCCCAATTAAACCCCCGCTGAAGCGTCTCTTCGGTCATCAATCTCGGTTTGAAAACAACCGTGGCCCCATTATATTGACCCCAATCCTTATGCAGGAGCCTGCCCTCTGACTCCATCCTTTGAAACAAAGCTGTCCCGGGCAAGGGGGTGAGAATGAAGAAACTGGGCAATTCAATTCGATTCCGTTCACAAAACCGAAGCGTCCTTTCAAAGACCCCTTCATCATCATGGTCCAATCCAAAAATGAACCCGGCCACGATCAAGATGTCGTGGTCGTGAACGGCTTTCATGGCTTCCTCAAATTGGTGGACTTGATTAAAGCTCTTATTCACATCCTTCAAGTTTTCCGAAGAGAGGGATTCGACCCCGATGAATAGAGAGACGCAACCGCTTTCTGCAGCGAGCTTCAGAAGCTCGGGGTCCCGGGTCAAGGTCATACTGGCCTGGCTGGCCCATTTCTTTTTGAGGGGCTTCAATCGGGTGAAGAGCTCCTTAGCATAGCAGCGGTTCCCGGTGATATTGTCATCGATGAAAACAAGAAAATTCCCTTCTAACCGCTTCACCTCTTCAATCACTTCATCCACCGGCCGACAGCGATAAGTCTTTCCAAAAAAATGGGTGACATGGCAAAAATCACATTGATGAGGGCACCCTCGGGTCGTCTGAACACAGTTGATCGTCATGTAGGCTTTTTTGTGAAGGAGTTCAAGCCTCGGAAGGGGAAGTTTTTCCATCGAGCAGAAGGACTCTGCCTGGTAGAAAGGTTTGAGGCATCCTTTCTTAAAATCTTCAATCAGCCCTCCCCAGACATTTTCCGCTTCGCCGATGACCACGGCATCCACATGCTCCTTGGCCTCGAGGGGAAGGCTCGAGGCGTGAGGCCCGCCCATGACGACCGGGATCTTTCTCTCACGAAACCTTTGCGCAATCTCGTAGACTCTTGGGGCATGCATCAACATTCCGGTCACGCCGACCAGATCCACGTCTTCTTCAAAGTCAACGGGCTCAATATTCTCATCCGTGATTTGCACTTCGACACCCGGAGGAGTCAGCGCAGCGAGCGTGGTCAGTGTGAGGCGGGCAAACCAGATGTTTTTGATCACCTTTTGTGAATGGCTGATGTAAGGGTGGTCATAGGCTGGATCGATTAATCGAATTTTCAAACAGGGTCTCCCATGAAACGATCCCTTCTGCGGTGAAACAGGTGACGAGAGGGGATAAAAAATGGCGAGGGTATATCTTCTTTTATTCCATATAACTTAATTATTGGGGGATGTCAACGAGTTTCGACTCTATTCAGGGTTCTCCGACACATTGTAGTAGTTTGCCTTGCAGGAATCCCTTAAAAAGGCCAGAGAATCTCTGACCTCATCAAAAGATTTCTTCAAGGTTCCGTACTTTGTCTCCAGATCCCTGTTCAGGGCGAGGGCTTCCTCCAATTTGGATTGCAGCTCTCGATTTTCCTCGGAGAAAAGGGAGACCTCTCTTTCTCTCAACTTTCCTCTGATTTTAGCGACCTCATTCTGTTCCATCTGGGACTCCAGGTCGCGAATTCGGTCCAAGGCTTCCTCTCTTTCTCGAGTAGCCTGGGTCAAAGCTTCCCTTATCTCCCTTAGTTCCTGTTGAAGGGCTTTGATTCTCTCCAAAGCGTCTGCATTCTCCTCTTGGAGGTAGATCGACTCAGACTGGGACTCTTTGAGCCTCTGATGCTCTCTGCTCAGGGTCTCCACTTGATGACGTAATTCTCGATTATCCTGGGTCAATTGATGCATGCTCTTTTTGTAAGAAGCCAGGTCCATCTCCAGGGCTCTCTTGGTCTGGCCCGACGCGAGAAGCTGAGCGTGAAGGTCTTCGATCAGTTTCAGGACATCCAGACCCTGTTCGACCTCGACCCCTTTCTTTGGAGATTCGAAGATCACCTTCCTCTCCGCCTGCTTCTCTAACGTTCTCACCTCCGGCATGGGCTCGAGATGGTCTTCCTCCAGGACCTGAGGCTCCACTTCCGATGGCGAAGGAAGGGGTTCCTCTAGCTTTCTGATTTTCGGCATCTTTTCAGCAACATTCGTATCGAACCCGTCGGCTGTGATCACCTGACTCCTTGGTTTCATTCTGTATCCTCCTCAGCCATCCGGCCCTCCTTCCCCCAACTCTCTGAAAAGGGGGAAGAGATCATCTGATTCGTTCTCTCATGTATTCATCCATCACCCTTAGCAACTCAACGATCTTCTCCACTTCAGTCTTGACCCGGGTCACCTCTTCCAGAACTCGATTGGCCTTCTTCAGGTCGAGTTCCAGGGCGGACCGCACGGTCAAGGAAGAACGAAGCTCAGAATAAAGCGTATCGATTCGTTCGGTCAGACTATCCTTTTTGAGTTCCTCCACAGGCTTCCTCAAAGGAGAGAGGGAGCGGGCTTCTGCAACATCCCAAGGCTTTTCAATCGGCTCTTGGTTCAGTGTGTTGGGGAATTTCTGTGCAACGTTGTTGGTGAATTCATCCGACATGATCAGCTCCTTTCAGTTCCAGTATTTCATCGATCAGGCTCTGTACATCCACTGCACCCTTTGACGATTGGGCGAAAAGGAAGATCGGGGTCCCTTGGCTCGTCGCCTCTGCAATCTTTGTATCCTGACGGATCACCGTGCTGAGGAGGTATTTGTCGTAGTGGGTTTCCAGCGCCTTCTTCGAACGTTTGCAGATTCGATGGGATTCATTGTAACGGTTCAGGAAGATGAAGATATTCTCAAAGACAAAGGAAAAATCCTCTTCGATCGTGGAGAGGGTCTCGAAAAGAATCTTGAGTCCATGGTAGGAAAGGAAATCGGCTAAGACGGGGATGATGAGATCATTGGAGGCGAGGATCGCGTTGAGGTTCAAAAGTCCGATGCTGGGTGAGGCGTCCATTACGATCAGTTCATACTGTTTCTCTACGGAATTGATAAGCCTCCTCAATCGAAACTCTCTTGAATTCATCGAAAAGAGTGAGAGTTCAACGGGCGAGAGGTTGAGGTTTGAGGGAATGATATCCAACGTCGGGAGGTCGGTTTTGACGATGATCTTCTCCATGTCTTCCTTTTCGATGAGGGCACTGAACAGGGTTTTGGGAAACTGTTGACTGTTGAGGCCCAGGCACTGTGTCAGGTGGCCTTGTGGGTCCAGATCGATCATGAGCGTCCGGACCCCCATCTGGGCGAGGCGAAAGCCATAAGAGGCAGAAATCGTGCTTTTCCCTGTCCCCCCTTTGAAGTTGAGAAAGAGCTGTTTTCGGATGGACTTAAGGGGGGAAGGAAGGCCCAAGTAGTTCCGATACCTGCTGACATCCTCTGGCCTGTAATAGCGCTCCCGGCTGGAATCCCTCTTTGCGGGAGGGAAAATTCCCTTTGCCTCTTTCTCAAGGAGATCGTTTTTCGAAATCCCGAGGAACTTGGAAAAGGCCGTCGGCGAGTAGACGGTATCTCCCAGGATCTGAGCCTTTTGAATAAGGGGTAACGAGTGAGCCGCCATCGATATTTTTTCCGTCCTCAGTCTTGTTTCACATGAGAAGCCCTTTTTCTCTTCAGCGGGCTGGCCGCTATCTTCTCTAAAATTGTTTTAACCCATTCTCGGAGACTTTCGTCTGAATCGGTCAAGGCCTCTATCAGGCGATCTTCGCTCTCGTCCGGATAAACCGTCGTCAGAGAAAATAGAGCCGCCCTTCTCACCATTGGGTCGTGATCTCTTGACAGTTCCACTAGGATGGGTAAGACACCCTCGACTTGTTCCCACCCTAACAAGGTGGCTACTTTCCGTCTCACCCATGCCGATTCATCGCTCAAGCATTGGAGCAGGATGTTCGCATCGATTTTCTGCTGATATTGAAACATGCCTCGAAGGGCAGTGATCCTAACCCATGGGTCGCTGTCTTTAAGATATTTTTTTAACAAAGGAGAAATGATAGAGCCTCGAAATTTGATAAGGGACTGGAGCGCTTCAGCCCTCACCCTCGGGTCCCGATCAGATAAAATCTCCTGAAGGACGGACAGGGGAATCGAGGGGTAGGTTTTCTCTAAATAGTATCTTATTGCCAATATTCTCACCTTCGAATCGGGGTTCTTTAGATCCGCTTTCGCCTGTTTTAGAATGGCTTCGGAGGAAAAGGTATTCGAAAGATCACGTTCCGGGAGAGGGGAGAAGGAACTCGTCATTTTTCTGGAATCATGCGATGAAAAAGATTCAGCAAGGTCGGATCTTTCTATTCCAGTTGATTTTAAGTAAGCCAATCGAAACCGCTCTGCCACGTTACCTTTCCTCTCCAGCCCTGAGACCCCCTAAAAGAGATTACCCTTTGAAGTACTCCTTAAATTCGAGCTTCAACTGTTCAGAATATTTCTCCAAAAGCATATCCAAAGCCTCCCTGACATAAACGGACTGGGGGACCTTGGTCTTCTCAGACAATCTCTTCAAAGCCTCCATTTGTGCGTCTTTAATGTACATGGTGCGTGCAACCATTTTCTGTGTCAACAAAACCCCCTATATTTGATTTAAAACACAATATAATACAATAGGTTTATGCTGTCAAGGACAAAATATGAAACAAAATGGTAAATTTCCACTTCAAATTCAATGGGTTATAATTTTCCATGGATTTCCCGGTAATTTCGAGATTTCCTCCAGTACTCTGCTTATTTTAGCCTTGGGGACCTCAGTCTTCGTCCTCATTTTTTCAGAGCTCCCTCCTCAACTTCCATTTTTTTGACTAACACGCTGTTCAGGAACCTGGGCCATTTCGCGTATCGGAGGAATTATTCACCTTTCGTCCATCCAACGATAAGTTTCTTCTGAAAACGTGCTTTCTTTCAACCCATTAGCCTTGACGGTTTCACGCGGCAAATCCATTCCCTTAGATTTAAGCCGATTATAAGAAATCCAGAAGTCCCTGAGAATCACTTCAATCTTTCTTTGAGATCGGTGTTATCAAAAGGGCATGTAGCCGTTTTTCAGGGTATTTTCTCTGAAAAAAGACTTGACATTTAAAAAAGAATTTTTCATAATGGGGCCATAGTAAGTTGTAAGGAGTAGTTGTTTGGATAGCAAAAAAAGCCACAAAAGTCTGAGTTCATGCTTTTGTGGCTTTTTTATTAAGGCCAAGGGCTATTACAACTTACGGCAGTTCAGACAAGAGGGGAGGTGAGTTGTAGTGGCCAAAGGTCGTGTCAAATGGTTTAACGAGAAGAAGGGCTATGGATTCATTTCGAGAGACGACGGCGGTGACGTATTTGTCCACTTCTCAGCCATCAAGAAGGATGGATTCAAAACCCTTTACGAAGGCGACGAGGTAGAGTTCGAGATTTCAGAAGGTCCAAAGGGCCCGCAGGCGACAAACGTAACGGTTTTGGCTTAAGTTGTATTTGGTTAAGGTAAAGAGAAAAGAGACCCCGGGTAAAACTGGGGTCTCTTTTTTGTCTGAAAGGAAAATCCATCCATGGGAGAGATCAAATCCACCTTAGAACTCGCGATGGAGAGAACAAAAAAGTTTGCCATCTCCGACAAGGAAAGAGAAGAGATGAGGCAAAAGGAGGTACTGCAGAAGGCCGCCAGCCTCTTTCATCGGTACCGCAACGGACTTCTCTCCTTGCACGAAATTCTGAAGCAGATCGATAAAATGGAAAAGGGGACAGCGACCACCGTGAAAGAACTTCTTCTCTCTCAATGGATCGATGCCCTCTCTCTCGACGATGAAGAGGAAAAGATCTTTGAAGGGGTTGAATTATTAGAGCAGAGAAATATTGACGAGGCGAAGCAAGAGTTTCGTTCTTTGCTCTCCCGATATCAAAGGGAAAAGGAAAAGATCAAAGAGAAGGCGAGGCTCCAATTGATAGAAGATCTGCGCAAAGATGGGATCGGCGGAAGCGCGGTCGAGCCGACGTTCGAAGGGAACGAACTCTGGGAAAAAGAAAATGAACGATTGAGTCACTCCTTTAAGATGGCGTTGGAGAAAATCAAAGAGCAATTGAGGGTTCATAAATAAGCGAAGAAGCTCTGGCGGATCAACTCGAAGTTCTGAAGCACCCTCTCCTTCCCTACCACCATCTCTCCGTGACCTGGAAGCAAAAGTTCTGTATCCAAACGGGACATCCGTTCAATACTATCCTTGATTGCTTTGGAATTGCCTCCCTGGAAGTCTGTCCTTCCGATGCCCCCATTAAAAACGAGATCGCCAGTGAAGAGAACCTTTCTCTCAGGCCAATAGATCGAAAGCGAGCCAGGGGAGTGACCCGGGGTTTGGTAGATATGAAAGGTCGACTTCCCCAAATCGAGCTCCCCCTCCTTCAGGTAGAAATCGACTCGAAATTCAGGCACGGGTTTCCCCATCATCTCAAAGAGGAGTTTTCCATTCTCCTTAAGGTAGCGCGCCTCCTCTTGGTTCATCGCGATCTTGATCCGTCTGTCCTTAAAGGCCTCGAGGCCTTCAACATGGTCCGGATGAGAATGGGTCACGATGATTAGATCGATTCCCTCTCCAGAAATCCCATCTTCTTCCATCTGACGAAAGAGATTGGGAATATGACGGGAATGGCCAGGATCGATGAGGACCGTTACCTCTCCACGGATCAAATACGTGTTACAGTTATTTTCATAAGCACTTTGCCAGAGGTAGGCATAGAGGTCTCTTTCAAGTTTCATCCAATCGAGCTCCTTCTCATTTTCTCAACCTCCTGAGTCGCATTCTCTTCTTCCATTAAATGATAGAAAGGCAGTTGTCAACAAAAAGTTGAAGTTTCCTGGCCCATAAATTATAGTATACGACGGTGTCCCAGAGGGGGAGGCAGACCATGGTGGTCAAACAATATGAAGTTGGTAATTTCGCGGTATTCTGTTATCTGATTGGAGACGAGGAAAGCCGGGAAGGGTTGTTCATTGATCCTGCCGACGATGCCAAGAAGCTTCTCGCGGAAGCGAAATCCCATGGTTTAGATAAAATTAAATATATCGTCAACACCCATTCTCATGTGGATCATATCATGGGGAACGCGGAGATGGCAAAAATAACTGGAGCCAAGATCGTCATTCATGAAAAGGACGCAAGAGATCTCGTTCGAGTCCCTCCCTATCTGATCGAGATGTTCGGCGCCACACCCTCTCCTCAAGCCGACATCCTGGTCAAAGAGGATGATGCCATTCAGGTGGGCCATATTAAACTGAAAGTGATCCACACACCGGGGCATTCCCCGGGAGGAATGTCACTCTATTTAGACGGAATGGTATTTACGGGCGACACCCTCTTCGTGGGCTCGGTGGGCAGAACCGATTTCCCCGAAAGTTCATGGGACGTACTGGAGGCCTCGATCCGGCAAAAACTTTATGTCCTACCCGGAGAGACAAAGGTTTTCCCCGGTCATAATTACGGATCCGCACCCAGCTCAACCATTCAAAATGAGAAGCGATATAATCCCTTTGTCCGTGGATAAGAACTCAATCCTCCCTCGTTCGTTAAGGATGTCCATTTTCTCCTCGGTAAGAATATATATTCGAACCTTGGGGAAGCACCAAATGCCAAGCACCAAATAACAAATAAACTCCAATACTCAAATTCCAAGCTCGAAACAAGTTGTTTTGGGTATTTGAAATTGGAACTTAGGATTTATTTGGGATCAGTAGTGTCCCAACGTTATT
>DBZJ01000246.1 GCA_002311635.1 Syntrophaceae bacterium UBA1163 | reverse complement strand
CCATCAATTCGGGGGAAGGTCAATTGCTAATCGATATAATATCTCCCCATCTTATCCGTTTCGATAGAGGATGGCTGTCATCCTCTGATTTAAGGTTTCCGTATGTCTTTCACATCGCAACCTCTTGGGAAGGTGCGGATCTTAGCAAGAAAGAGGCAGATTTGATTATCTATTTTGAATTATGAAGGCGACCCCAATTACACTTCCAACTTGATTTTCTGTCCAGAGAGGTACTACCTTGACTCGCTCCCCGTGATTTTATACAATCCAGCCAAAGCAGAGGGTTCTTCGACGGGGTACTATTGTCTTTACGATGCAAATAAAAGTAGGGAGAAATCTGGAAGCGATTTCCGGAGTTCTGAGGGTGTGAATGAGTCCATGAAGATGAGGGCCTGATTTATGAGAATTTTGGTTGTAGAAGATGATAAGAAGGTCGCTTCTTTGATCGTTAAGGGGCTTAAACAGGAAGGATTTGCAGTGGACCACGCCGCCGACGGTGAGGACGGCCTTCATCTTGCGTTGACCGAGCCCTACGACGCTTGTATCATTGACATCATGTTACCGAAACTGGATGGGTTAAATCTTATCGAGGAGATGCGGCATCAAGAAATCAGTACCCCGGTGATTATTCTCAGTGCAAAGCACTCCGTGGATGATCGGGTCAAAGGGCTTCAAACAGGAAGCGACGATTATCTTGTGAAGCCATTCTCCTTCTCCGAGCTTCTCGCCCGCGTTCAGGCTCTGATTCGCAGAGCCACCCCACCCGCCTTACCCACCCGGCTGGTGGTAGGAGACCTTCACATGGACCTTCTTACGCGAGAAGTTTTTCGGGGGGACCAGAAGATCGACTTACATCCTCGTGAATTCGCTCTCCTCGAATACCTCATGCGTAATCCCGGTAGGGTGATCTCCAAGACGACGATCATGGAGCATGTGTGGGAATACAACTTTGATCCTCAGACAAACGTGGTGGATGTATTGGTATGTAGATTGCGCAACAAGATGGAGAGGGGTGTCGAGAAGAAGATGATTCACACCATCAGAGGGGTCGGTTATGTCCTTAAACCTTCTTGACCGGGTAAGAAAGAACTTCAGCCTGCGCCTCACCTTCTGGTACGTAGCCGTATCTCTCCTTGCTTACATAACCCTCTTTGCCTTGGCTTATCATTCACTTTCGTCTTCCCTGGAAAAAGAAGACCGGCAGGCTCTTCTGTCAAAACTCAAAGTATATGAGAATGAATACCAAAAAAACGAACTACTAGCCTTGGAAACGCTTATCAATTCCGAGAGAGATTTTGGCAAGTCAAATCCTTTCTTTGTTCGCGTTGCCAGCCCTGATAACAGCACCCTATTTTTAAGTCTCCCCGACCAATGGTCCAATCTCGACCTTAAACAGATAGGGAACATATCCATCCATGGAAAATTTCAACGACTTCAGGTAATGGCAAAAGATTATGAAACGGTCTTTGAGATCGCCTCCATTCCTTTGCAGGATGGTAATTTCCTCCAGATCGGTAAGGAGATCGATCACCGAGAGGAACTTCTCACCCGTTTCCGGCAAGTCTTTGTTAGCGTGATCATCCCGGCAGTCCTGATTGGCCTTATCGGGGGCTACTTTTTAACCTTTCGCGCCCTTCGACCGATGCGGAATCTCACCCATACTGTGCGCTCCATATTGGACACCGGCAAGATGGAGGCTCGTGTACCCGCAGGCAAGACAGATAATGAGCTAAGCGAGTTGGTCATACTCTTCAACAGAATGTTGGAAAGAATCGAGAACCTCATAAAAGGGATGAAGGAATCATTGGACAATGTAGCCCATGAATTACGGACACCGATGACGAGATTGCGGGGAATAGCCGAAAATGCCCTACAATCAAGTCAGAACCTCGAAACCTGCCGCGAGGCCTTGTCTGACTGCTTGGAGGAATCAGAACGTCTAACTAAGGTGCTGAATACCTTGATGGACATTTCAGGGGCCGAAACCGGGACTCTGAATCTGGACATTAAACGAGCGGATATATCGGCACTGATCGAAGAGGTTGTCGAACTCTACCGTTTTATAGCCGACGAGAAGAATATCGCTATTCACACAGCTTTTTCCGGGAATCTCCATGTGTCTGCTGATCCCTCCAGGATACGTCAGGTCATGGCAAATCTATTGGATAACGCGATTAAATATAACCAAGCAGGCGGCAGAGTGGATGTTGAGGCTTTTCAAAGACCGAAACAGGTCATTATTACCGTCAAGGATACCGGAATCGGTATGGGCCAGGAAGACCTTTCAAAAATCTGGAACCGTCTCTATCGAGGAGATGAAGGCCGCTCGCAAAGAGGACTTGGACTTGGTCTGAGCGTCGTCAAGTCCATTGTCGAGGTACACGGCGGATACGTCGAGGTTTCCAGCGAACCCGGAGCCGGCTCCACCTTCACGGTATATCTCCCACAAAGCACTTAATCATCTCTCCCTCAACCTTTTTACATCATTGAACTCGGCAAACCTTTCCAAAATGTAATCTTCGGGAAAGGTTACGGTAATCTTCCTGCATTATAATTAACTCATACAAACGCTTAAATCCGGATTTAATGCGTTTGTAAGTAAAAAAATATTGGGAGGTGAAAGAAATGCGCATGTGGACGTTACCACTGGCGTTGGCGTGTGCCGTGTTAAGTACGGGGTGCATGATGAGCCAGTTGCGCAACCGGATGACCGAGCAGGCGAGTACAATTCCTGACGTGTATTACCAGCAGGTGCTCAACAACCTCGCCATGATTGTGGCTGAGCCTGCAAAGATGCCCTATTTCTCCGACCCGCAGACCTCCCGGGTGGCCATTGCCCAGGGGGCCAACGTGAATTACGGGATCAACTGGGATCTCATCACGTCGGCCCCGACTGGCGTCTACCGGTATTTTGGCCGCTACCTACTCGATAAGCAATCCGCCAACTTGACGGGCGCCCAGACGGACACGGCGCAATGGGCGGCCCTGACATCCAACGAGCCTGTAGAAAAAGTC
>DBZJ01000200.1 GCA_002311635.1 Syntrophaceae bacterium UBA1163 | reverse complement strand
ATATTTAATGCGTTTGTATTAGATACAATGAATTCTAAGTTATTTTTCTCCAAAAATCTCCTTTACGTTCCTTATGTGCAGTTTTTTTAAGAAGACGCAATGGCTTTCAGCATTCGGTTTTCAGTTCTCAACATTCCGAAATCCGAATTCCGCAATCCGCATTTAGAATTCTCCCTATCTCCTCACCTAGCATGGTGCAGGGCTTGCCTAGTACCCTACGTGGTTCAGATTCTCGTCATCTCCTTATCCATCACAAAGAACGGGGCGTGGTTAGAGGTGAATACAGGTGGATCTCTTCTCAAGATCGACGCAATAGCAGGATGTCTCTTGAATTCCTTGTCCAAGAATTGCCTGATCAGTTGCCTGCTCCATCCTTTCGGATGATCGAAACTGGTATAGAGGGAAAGGTCTCCATCATAAAAGGCTCTTGTTTCCATCTGTCGGACCTCCGGTCCGTAGATCGGCATGTTGAAGATGGCGAGATTCAAGAAACCAACACAGTCCTGGTGTTTAACGACAAACTCAAGGGTTCTTCGTGCTTCTGTCAGTCCTTCCGGAGGAGTTCCAAAAAGAAGATAGACATAGCTGGAAATTCCTGCCTTTCTCAGATTTTTTAAAGCCAATGAAGCCTCTTCAAGATTGATTCCCTTGTGCAGAGAGTCGAGCACGCTCTGATCTCCCGACTCCAGACCGAGCTTTAACATCACACATCCTGATTGCCTCAGGGCCAGACAGAAATCCGGGTCAGTCAGATGGCGAGTAATCCTCGTAAAACCGTACCACGGTGCGCCCGGAGGGTGTTTACAAATTTCGTTCATTAGCGACGGACTGATCGCGTTATCCAGCAAATGGATAAGAACCGGCTTATGTTTATCGACCAGGTGAAGAAGATCCTCGGCCACTCTGTCAGCAGGGATGGTTTGATAAGAATTCCCCTCGGCCCTTTCCGGACAAAATAAACACTTATTCCAGTAACATCCACTTGAGGAACTGTACGGAAGAATCGGCCCTGGCGCAAAGTAATCTCTTACGGGGAGAGAATCATAGTTGGGCCTGAAATGATTATCTTGGGAGGGACTTACTCCCAGAAGCGAAAGCAAAGCGGCTTCTCCCGGTCCGGCCACAAGATGATCCACCAAGCTCCCGAAGGGATTTTTCCAACGTGGGTTTCTCATCCATGAAGTCACAAGCCCCCCGCCCAAAGCTAATTTTACCCCGGGGTGCTCTCGCCTCAGAAAACCGATCATTGCAAACGTACACAAGGCTTGGGTTAAATAATTGAGCGAAAATCCGATGATTGGAGGTTGCTCACTTTTCAAATAATCAGCAAGCCGTTTCTTGAAATAGGGATAGAAGGGATTATTTTCGGGATTTTCTGCGGCTCTCATAAGATCTGCGCTCCTTGCTGGAGAGAGATCTTCATCTTGATAATTTGCCAAACCGAGGCGCACACGGGTGGACTTTGCCGCCATGTCGAGAAGCCGGTTCAGATCCTTAATCGCGCGGCGGTAACGGCCGTCATCCTGGTAAGCAGTCCAACAGGTCAACGAAGCGAGGTGTCTGGAAAGATGACGAACTGCCCGGCGAGTCCAGGTATCCGATGCCGCAGGTGGAACGCTCAGGAGGTAGAGAAGACCCTCTAAATTTGCATCCAAAACGTTGTATCCCACTCTGTGGTGATTCAGAGCACCGCAGAGTTTTGCTATACCCGCTGGAGGCTCACACGGCTTGGCAACAGGAGGATAGATGAGAATCATGGCAACGGCTGAAATTTCCAACCGAGTAAAATTGGGCCCGGCTAAATGGTTTTTGCTTAAAATGGATATTCCCCTGCTTTGATCACCGCGTCGGCAATCTCCCTTCTTAGCATCACTGTGTTGACGGGAGTATAGCGAGCCAGCTTCTCGAGGACAGACAATTGGGTCCTGAGTGCATCCGGATCGGCAATGGCAGAGAATGCCTGCTTTGCGAAACTCGTTATCCGGCCAAAGGAATCGTTGACAAAAACCTTCACCATGGTCTTTTGGATCTGGGATTTCTCGTCTCCAAATCTTTCCATTGTCTTCAACGCCCGCAGCAAGCCGCTTTCCATGGCGAAGACCTCGATCGCCATATCGCTGATCAGACCCACGATCTCCTGTTCCTCTGCCAACTTCACCCCATACTTCTGAACCGCAGCCCCTGTAACCATGAGGGCGATCCTCTTTGACATGCCCACCATCTCTTTCTGCATGCTCAACTTCTCATCATCCGTTTGCACTTTCGGCTGAAGGGTAGGGAGCTCATTTGTAACTTCTTGCGCCGCATCGAACACGGGGAGGCGATTCTTCATGGCCCTCTTTATCAACATGTCCATGATGAGGAGACGATTAATCTCGTTTGTCCCCTCCACAATTCGACTGATTCGTGAATCTCGATAGCCCCGCTCAGCCGGATACTCGTGGACATATCCGTACCCTCCGTAGATCTGGACGGCTTCGTCGGCAACATAACCGGCCATCTCCGAACAAAAGATCTTATTGATCGAGTCCTCAATGTTATATTCCTCGACCCCCCTCGCCATCTGAATCCCGACATCTTCGGCATGGTGGTCAATATGTCGGAGAATCAAATCGGTTAGGCCTGCGGTGCGGTAAATCATGCTCTCCATGATAAACGTTCGAATCGCCATTTCCCCAATCTTCTGTTTGATCAGGCCGAACTCGGCAATCGGCCGACCGAACTGGATTCTCTGTTTCGCATACGTGACCGCTTCCTGCAGGGCTTTCTTCGATCCCCCCAAACAGCCTGCACCCAGGGTGAAACGGGCGATATTTAGGACGTTTAAGGCTACGGTGTGTCCCCTGCCAATCTCGCCGAGCAGATTCTCCACTGGAACCTTGACGTTGGTGAAGATCACACCTCGGGTCGAGGAGCCTCTCATCCCCATTTTATTCTCTTCCTCGTCTAACGAAACCCCTTCGAACGCTTTCTCCACAATGAAAGCAGTGAATTTTTCTCTATTTACTTTGGCATAGGTGACGAACGTATCGGCAATGCCTGCATTGGTGATGAACTGCTTCTGGCCATTCAGGATGTAATATCTTCCGTCAGGGCTGAGCGTTGCTGTCGTCTTGGCATTCAGGGCATCCGAGCCGGCGTCCGGCTCTGTCAGGGCATACGCGCCGATAAACTCTCCAGTGCCCAGCTTGGGCAGATAGCGAATCTTCTGGTCTTGATTGCCGAAGAGGGCGATGGGAAGGATGCCGACGCCGGTATGGACGGAATAGGCGGCCATAAAGGATCCCCCTCCCCGGGACAGGTTCTCCATCAACAGGATGACACTGACCTTATCCAAATCTTGCCCTCCGTACTCCTCGGCAATGTCTCCGGATAGAAAGCCTAATTCTCCTGCTTTCCTGAGCAGGCCTGGAACGAGACCCTCTTTCTTCTCTTCAATATCCTCGGCTACGGGTAGAACCTCCCCTGTCACAAATTCCGTCGCCGCCTTCGCGATCAGCCGATGCTCTTCAGTAAAATCCTCAGGCGTAAAGATTTCCTGGGGCGAGATCGATCTGATCAAGAATTCTCCCCCTTTAATATACTTCGGTTGTTCCATGACATCCTCCAACGATTTCAACCGGGAAGCGGATAGCCCTCTTGAGACCTGACCCTCTGGCTCCCTTATGCTCTTTTTAGGAAAATGTAGCCCCATCGTAGAGGCCAAATTGCGAATACCGTCGCTATCGCTGTGATTTCCTTAAAATCGATAAAATTAAGATAAACATGTAATAATCCATCGAATAGAACCACGAAGGCGGAAAGAACACAAAATGCCAAAGAAATCTTGTTTGCCATTCTTATTACATGAAGATTTGTTTGAGAATCGAACAATTTGTCCTCAAATTCCACTATTTGCCTCCAGCTGAAAAACCATGGCATTTCTTTACCCTTCCGTGGATCGAGAAGTTTATAAACATAGAGTCCTAAACCTATTTCCCATATTGCTAATGCAAAATATACAAACATTCTTCCGCCGTTTTAAAAACTATTTTCCTGCTCTGGCTCCTCTTAGGGCGTGGTAACTTTCTCTTCCGACCCGTATTTTTTCTATTTGACAGTAATCTAAGCCCGTTCCCTTTATTCTAAGACCCTGATTCTCTGCTCAGGACTTTGGCTTGGAGTGATGAATCGAAGGCGATAGTAATTCCCTTCAATCCTCCCGATGTACTCTCCCGAAGAATCGCCGACTGGGGTTCCGGTGATCTCGTAGGCGTCTCTGCGCCCGACGGATAGGAGGATTTTCCCGCCAGATTCCACTATAGCAACGCCCTCTTGGTCACCCGATAGCTCACCTGCGAAAACGTGTCCTTTATACCGTAGAACTCGGGAAACCTTCCGCTCTTTCATATCGACAACGTATTCTCCCTCTTGATGCTGGAAACGAACCCAGGGGCCTCCTCGTGGGTTCGCCGGGTACCAGTAAGTGTTGACCAAAGTGAGACTTCGGCTGTCGGAAGGCAGGGATCGCTCGATTGTGGTGGATGCTTTGGTGAATTTCAATTTGTATTCGTATGCACTTAGGGAAGGGTGAATGCCATGTCTGAGAAAGACCAATGTGCCGTACTCCGGAGGAATAGGGATTGTACAGGAGATCTGCACCGGCAAGTATCTATAGGCCTTCTTGATGTAGGGTTTGGTCGTTTTCCCAAGTGGAGGGTATAAGTAAAATGCAACAACGGCAAAGAGCAGCGCAACTACAACGCATATAATAAATCCAACGAGAAAGATTCTAAAAACCTTTTTCACGGTTTTACCTCATCTTTCTTCCCACCTGCCGAACGCGGAAGTGAGCGAAGTAGGTTGTTGCACTTGGAAGAAGATTGTCTTTGCGGTTAGCAAAGTATCTCACCTTTCTTTCATTTGGTGAGAGATTTTCAATAAGTTCGAAACCAAGATCCTCCATCTCGGTAACCAGTATATCTGGATCGAAATGAGTGATCATGGGTTCGCCAAGGTGTGCGGCAAGACGCCGATTCTTATTGAATCTCTTGAGATCCTTTGGATTAATAAGCACATCAGGAATGCTATAGTCGAAAACAATCTCGCTTTCAGGAGCAGCCAATGAAAGCAAAGACTGAAGCGTTTTGAACACAGCATCACGAGTAAGATAACGGATAGTGCCAAGCCATGAAAAAAAGGCAGGCACCTCACGGATGTAAGAGGAGCGCTTCAGGGCATCAGCGACGGTTTCCTTCTCGAAATCTACCGGAATCAATTCAAGGTTCTTCGGCAACTCAACATTGAGCTCCGAAAGCCTTTGCTTTTTTGCTTTTTGCGTTGCCGGATGATCCAGCTCAAAGATCTTAATGGAATCGGATAGGTCTCTACGGCGTAAAGCAAACGAATCGTAACCTGCACCGATGATTGCATATTGTGTCATACCCTGGGCAATTGCCTTCTCTAACTTTTCCTCATTATAGCGACTCCGGTCCACAGAGTAGGCACGCCGAGGGCGAAAATGACGATATAATGTTGAACGCATCAGGAGACCAATAAGGGGATTTTTCAGAAATCGCCTTCGGCGAGGACTTAAAAAGTCGATGGCAAAAAAATCTTCAAACATGATTGGGTCATCATAAAGTAGATGCTTCGCTCTTGCATACGCAACCCCTTCAGCAGTTATGCTTCGCTCTTCTTCTCTCATAGTCCAACCGCCACTGTTATCTCGCAAAACTGTATGGAAGGTTAGTTTTTGCGGCTCTAATATATCCTACATTCAGTCTTTTTAAAAGTGAAAATTTGACAAGGAGGGAAGGGAAAGCACTTTAAATAATTATTCCTTTTGCATTATTTCTACCTTGACAAACGGGGGCGGTAGTAACTAATTTTAAATTGCAGGTTTTTGGGGTCTGCGGGATAGAAATAACGATGCCCAGAAGTTACAAAAGTTGGCTAAAGGAAGGAGGATAAGACAATGGAGAGCGACCAAAGAAGAGATTCCAAACTCTTAAGAGGACTTTTTGTTGGCAGTGTTTTGGGTGCGACAGCAGGTTTCTTATTGGCTCCCAAAGCTGGAAAAGAACTGAGATCAGGAATCAGGGAGAAGACAAACAAGGCATTGGATGAGACAAAGCGGTTATACTCGGAAGGCCGCACAAAGTTCGAAAATGTTCGTGCTTCTATTACCGGGAGAAGAGAAGGGGCTTCACTGAGCGGGATCGAGTCGCCCGAAGAAATAATGGGGGATGCCTGAGAAAAATTGAGAGGTTAGGAGGGCAAGATCGGTAAAATACACTATCAAACCCGGGGCTCCAAAGCGACGTTTATGTTCACCTGAGAGGTCCCGGGTTTGATTCTTTATATGAAATACAGCTTTTTCAGGATAAAAATACCAAGTTAACCTTATTTACTTTATTTACCGTTTCGGATGATTCTTTATAGGGATGATTCAAGGAAAGTAGACGCGTGCCCTTTTATTAAAAGCGAGTTTAGGAAATTTTCACGGGTTTAATGTGGGTGGTATCCCCCCTCTTAAGACTAAGAGGGGGGAGGGGAGTTATGAAATTCTTACAAGAAGGAAAGGGGGTTTTGTCCTATGGCAGAAGATGAAAGCGGTCGCGGAGGATTTCTGCGAGGGTTCTTTATCGGGAGCGCGCTGGGAGCGATAGCCGGACTTTTATTAGCTCCTAAATCCGGAAAAGAGTTGAGGTCCGAACTTAAGCAAAAAGGGAGCGAGGTCCTTGAAGAAGCCAAGGGACTTTACTCAGAAGCGCAGCTTAAGGCGAAGACGATCCTTGACGAGGCTCAGCGCCGGGCTGAAGAATTGAAGAAAGAGGCCAATCTCCAGCTCGCAGAGGCGCGTGTGAAGGCAAAAGAAGTGATCGAGGATGCAAAAACAGGTGTGAAAAAAGTGAAGGGAGCAGTGGAAGTAGGTTTGGAAGCTGCAAGGCAAGAGTTATCCAAGGGAGCAAAGAAGGACGAAACCAAGGCTTAAGCCGACCCTTCAATTCCCCGGTCAGAAGACCGAGGGCTCAGGGTCGGCCCTGAGGGACTTATTTTCTCCTGCCTTCGAGCGCAGGAGCTGGCGCCGTCGAATGGGCCGAAGGGAGATCACAACCTATGTTGCAGACGATCAGTATCACTATCATTGCAGCCGCCGTAGTGGTTGTTGCTATTGTCCTCATTCCTGTTATCCTGCAGATCCGCCGAACCGCTTGCGCGGCTGAAAAATTATTTGAAACAGTTCGCATGGAGATTGTCCCTCTGAGCCACGACCTGACTGTCATTTCAAAGGAAATCAGCAGTATCGTGCAATCCATTCATCGGCAGGTGGACAGAGTTGAAGAAGGGATTGCCGCGGTTGGGGATGCTGCCGGGCGCCTGCGGGAGTTCGAGGAAGCAGTATTAACTATTGCCGGGGGGCCCCTACTAAAGCTTCCAACGGTGATCAGCGCGGTGGTGCGAGGAATCGGGGCTTTCGTGCGTTTCTTTCGAAGGCCAGCCGCAGAGTGATTAATGTAGGGAAATAAGATCGAGGACTAAAACAGAGCTCGCAAAATTGCAGATCCTGAAGCGTGTTCAGGACGTGGTTCGGGATCCCCCCAAAAACAGGTTTTGAGAATCGTCCCTAAACTTCTCTACTATTCTTGTACTTTATCCTCAGTCGAGATTAAATTCTAATAGACGGTGTCCATTTGAAAGGGCAAGTACGCAAGGCTTGCGGTTTTCCTCCTGAACCCAGACAGCGGAGTGGAGGACAGTCGTCGTAAGGGAGATTCGATCCATGTCGATCACAGTTAGAGTTAGAAAAGATTGAACTTCCATGGATAAAAAATTACCAAAACATTCCAAGAAAGGAGTCATCAGTATGGATAAGCTTGATCCTGCATGCGCCGCAGAAAAGGTCTTCGCTTCAGAGCCTAACCATGTGGAATGTGAACTGCCACCTCTGTTTCGCCAAGAACTTCCTCAAATTGTGTCTGACCTCGTGGAAAGTTGCCAGGACAAGGATGCTTTTCATCACCTGAACCTGGTAGGATTGCCCTCTCGAGGGGTCGTGATTGAGATCATCGAGCGTCTTAAAAAGGTCCTCTTCCCCGGGTATTTTGGGGAACATGAGGTGGATAGTTTCAGTCTGGCCTACCAGATGGGCATCGAAATAAATACCCTTTTTGAACTCTTATCTAAGCAGATCACCCTGAGCATCCGCCATGAATGCCGCCGCCAGCAGATGGTCTGCACTTCCTGTTCGGAAAGGGGGCAAAAGGAAGCCCTTACCCTGTTGTATAAATTGAAAGGTCTTAAAAAAATCCTGACCGAGGACGTTAGAGCGGCCTACCAGGGAGATCCGGCAGCGAAAAGCTTTGACGAGATTATTTTTAGCTACCCGAGCATTTTGGCCATCTTGACCTACCGGGTGGCCCACGAGCTTCATGATAAAGAGGTTCCTTTAATCCCAAGGATGATGACCGAATACGCCCATAGCGTCACCGGTATAGATATCAACCCGGGCGCGGTCATTGGGCGGCATTTTTTCATCGACCATGGTACTGGGGTGGTTATTGGAGAGACGAGTGTTATCGGCGACCATGTCAGGATTTATCAAGGGGTTACCCTGGGTGCCTTAAGTCTCCCCATGGAGGAAAAAGGTGAATTGCTTAGGAAGATGAAACGCCATCCGACCATAGAAGATCATGTAACGATCTATGCTGGCGCGACAATTTTAGGAGGCGAGACGGTGATTGGCACCGGCTCGGTTATCGGAGGGAATGTCTGGTTAACCCGTTCGGTCCCGCCAGGTACGACGGTTATGATTGAGGCACCTAAGTTAAAATACAAAGAAGAAGGAAAGGAGAAGAATAGGGAGTCTAATGGCTATTAACTCCAAAATGACAAGAACTCGCTTTAGGGTGAGTTGAATAAAGAAGGAGACGCTGGTTCTAAAACAACTTCAGATATTTGCTTAAAATGGCCACTTCCTTGCGGCCACTCTCGTCTTCCTCAAAGGTGAACTTAAGTTGTCACCGGTCAACAGTCTGTTGAAAAACTAAGG
>DBZJ01000081.1:15780-18765 GCA_002311635.1 Syntrophaceae bacterium UBA1163 | reverse complement strand
ATGAAGAGAATGTTGGTCGTGTCAATTTGTATGAACTCCTGCTGCGGGTGTTTCCGACCTCCCTTCGGCGGGACGCTGGCCACCGTCCCCTCGATGATCTTCAGGAGGGCCTGCTGAACACCCTCGCCCGAGACATCTCGGGTGATGGAGGGACTATCGGATTTTCTTGATATCTTATCGATCTCATCAATGTAGACAATCCCTTTCTGCGTCCGCTCGATATCGTAATCGGCCGACTGAAGGAGACTCAGAATAATATTTTCCACATCCTCACCCACATAGCCTGCTTCTGTCAGGCAGGTGGCATCCGCAATCGTGAACGGAACGTCGAGGACCCGGGCCAGCGTCTGGGCGAGGAGGGTTTTCCCGGACCCGGTGGGACCGATGAGAATGATATTCGATTTCTGAAGCTCCACCTCTCCTGAGGCTACCCGGGAATCAATCCGCTTATAGTGATTATGAACCGCTACCGAAAGGATCTTTTTCGCATTTTCCTGTCCGATGACATATTCATCTAACTTCGCCTTGATCTCCATGGGTTTGGGGACGGTCAGTCTCCCCGGAACAAACCGCTCCTCGGCCTCCTCTGCGATGATTTCGTTGCAGAGCTCGATACATTCATCACAGATGTAGACCGTGGGGCCGGCGATGAGCTTCCTGACCTCATCTTGACTCTTTCCGCAGAAAGAACAATGCAAGACGGTCCCGTAATTCCCTCCGTTCGCCTTCATCATTTTCTCCTTTCCGCCCCCCCTTGGGACTACCCTTGAGATCGGACGGGACGCTGGACGACCACCTCATCAATAATACCGTATTCCTTCGCCTGTTGGCCAGTCATGTAAAAATCTCGATCCGTATCCGCCTGGATCCGCTCCAACGGCTGAGAAGTGTGTTTGACCATAATCCGATTCAACTCCTCTCGAAGCCTCAGGATCTCCCTGGCCTGGATATCCACATCCGAGGCCTGCCCTTGAAAGCCTCCTATGGGCTGATGGATGAGAATCCTTGAATGGGGAAGGGCAAACCGTTTTCCCTTTTCCCCCGCTGCCAGTAGCAGGGCCGCAATGCTAGCTCCTTGGCCCATGCATAACGTAGAAACCTTAGGACGAATATACTGCATGGTATCATAGATGGCAAGCCCCGAGGTCACCACCCCTCCCGGAGAATTGATGTAGAGGTGGATATCCTTGTCCGGATCTTCCGACTCCAGGAAGAGCATCTGGGCGATCACCAGATTGGCGACGTCGTCATCGATCGGTGTTCCGACGAAGATGATTCGCTCTTTCAAAAGACGGGAATAGATATCGTAGGCCCTCTCGCCCCTTCCATCCTTCTCGATTACAATCGGTATCAGTGTCATCGTTTTTTTCCTCAGACATACTCGACGTTTGCTTTCTCAAGCAAAAAATTTAAAGTCTTATCCCGGAGGATCCCCGCCTTCACTTCGGGAAGAAGATTGTTCTTCTCGTAATATCGCTTCACCGCGTCGAACGGTTGATGCATCCTCTCGGATATCTCTTTGAGACGACCGTCTGCTTCTTCATCGGTGACCGTGATCCCCTCCTGACTCGCAATCTTCTCAAGGATCAGAAACGTCTTGACCTGCTTCTGGGCCATGGCCCGATAATCCCCCTGGAGTTTCTCCTCTGACACGCCCAAATTTTTGAGGGCGACCCCCTGCGCAGCCAGTCTCAACTTTGTATCCGAGACCATGGCCTTGGCCCGCTCCTCCACCAAACTTTCGGGGACCTCGAAGGGATTTCCGTCAATCAATTGATCCACCGCTTGGTTTTTTAATTGCTGTTCCAACGCCAGCGCCTTCTCTTTTTCGATCTCCCCTTTCAATTTGGCTTTCAAATCTTCCAGGGACGAATCACCCAAATCTTTCGCAAATTCATCGTCTAAAGGAGGAAGGATTTTCGCCTTGATCTCCTTAATCTTAACACGAAATGAAACTGTCTTCCCAGCCCATTTCTGATATGCATAATCCGCCGGGAAAGAGACTTCGATCTCTTTTTCCTCTTCCAGGTTCAACCCGATCAACTTCTCCTCAAAGGTCGGAATGAATTGTCCGCTTCCCACTTCCACCGTAAAATCGGTGGCCTTTCCTCCCTCCAAGGGTTTACCCTCGGCATACGCCTCGTAATCGACGATGACATAATCTCCCGCCTGAATGGGTCTGGCCTCGGATATGGTCGTCAAATTGGCATGAAGATTTTGGAGAGCCTTCAACCGCTGCTCCACCTCTTCGTCTTTGACCTCCTCCTTTTTCCCTTCAAGCTTTAACCCTGTATATCCCTCCGGTTTGACATCGGGTTTGATTTCGAACACCGCTGAGTATTGAAACGGTTTTCCGCCAACGAATTCCCCAGGGTCAATCGCAGGCGGAGAGACGGGTTGAAGCTCGGTCTCCGAGAGGGCCTTTGGATAAGACTCCTCAATCAGCTTCTGAATGACTTCTGCCTTCACATAATCCTTGAAATATCTCTCCAAGATGTTCCTTGGAACCTTTCCGGGCCGAAACCCTTTGATCTTGGCCTTTTTCCCCAGATCCTTGTAGAATGATTCAACTTCTTTAACGACCTCGTCCTCCGGAATCTCAACGGATATCTTTCTTTTTACCGAACTGATCTGTTCCACACTGGCTTTCATGAAAGGTCCTCGAAAATGCAAAAATACGAAATCCGAAGTTCTAAATTCGAAACAAATCCCAAATTCAAATGATCAAATTACTAAAACTCCAAGTTTCATTCCTTTTACTTCGGTCATACGAATTTGTTTCGTGCTTCGAATTTCCTTTTTATAATGGTGCCGAGGGCGGGACTTGAACCCGCACAGTCTCTCGACCACGAGATCCTAAGTCTCGCGCGTATGCCAATTTCGCCACCCCGGCTTTCACAGTTTGACGTCCGCCTGCAAGCGAAAATGGTGAGCCGTACAGGAATCGAACCTGTAACCTACTGATTAAGAGTCAGTTGCTCTACC
>DBZJ01000081.1:0-15712 GCA_002311635.1 Syntrophaceae bacterium UBA1163 | reverse complement strand
GATTAAGAGTCAGTTGCTCTACCTATTGAGCTAACGGCTCCCGAAAAAAACATTGCAAAATCATCAACTACCAATGATCAATTAGCAATTCAACTACATTGATAATTTTGCACTGCTAAATTTACAACTTGCAATGACCCTAACTGATGGCGCCCTGCACTACGTAGAGTGCAGGGCAGCCCTGAACCTTACGTATATTACTGATGGCGCCGTGTACCATGTAAGGTACACGGCTGCCACGAACCCTGCGTGGTTCGTGGCGCGCCCGGTCCGGCTCGAACGGACGACCTGCGGATTCGAAGTCCGACGCTCTATCCAACTGAGCTACGGGCGCTTTGGGGTGAGTGAAGGGACTCGAACCCTCGACCACTGGGGCCACAACCCAGTGCTCTATCCAACTGAGCTACACTCACCATAAATTTGAGAAAATAGCCTCAAATTGCTATATATGACAAACAATTACAGTGCACGGTACATGGCGCCGTGTACTACGTTGAGTCCATGGCTTGCCATGCACCCCACGTGGTGCATGGCGCGCCTGGAGGGATTCGAACCCACGACCTACGGATTAGAAGTCCGTAGCTCTATCCATCTGAGCTACAGGCGCTTAATTGCTAAATATACGACTTCTTTAAGTTTTGGTCAAGGTCAAATTCGCTAGCGGTATTTAAGCTCCTTAAGTTATTGGGCAATTTGGTCGCTGAAGTATTATGTGTGGTCTGGCTGCGGTGCTAGGCGTTTGGATTCATTCTCATGAACCGTGGCTTGACGAGCATTTCTGCGCGCTCACGACCGAAGGAGATTCGGGCGTAGGGGATGGACGAATCCATCCAAAGAGAGTATGAGGGTATATCGAAATAAAGTTATAAAAGGGAAAGAAAGATGTTCAAGGGCGTTTCTGATGTTTATAATCAAGAGAAAGGATCTTGAGAATTCCGTCTTCCTTGATCAAGACCCATTGTATTGATCCTCTCAAGAATTTCCTTTCTCCACTTGGGTTCGTTATTTGCTCAGCTTTGTAACGGGTTTTTGTCTCACGAAACTTAGCATTTTTCCTAAGGAATACTCGTCGTGAGGGGAAAAGCCTATTCTTCTCAAAAAAATAGGAAGGCCTGTTGAGTAAACGAAGAATCTTCCTATGCCCTTATCTCTTCTGAAGTTTCACCAAGCATGAGTTTCAACCCATAGATAAGCTGGGACTTCGTAAAGGGTTTCGTCATATAATAATTGGCGCCGAGGTTGTATCCTTTGAACATGTCCGAATCTTCGTTTTTTGCTGTGAGAACGATCACCGGGATAGACTTCGTTTTGGGATTCGATTTCATTTCTCGAATGACCTCCCACCCATCCTTTTTGGGCATCAGAATATCGCAGATGAGAAGGTCAAAGTCGTCTCTTCCCAGCTGTTCCAAGGCCTGTACTCCATCGGCGGCCTCCGTCACCTCATAGCCCAGTTTGACGAGGTGGATTTTTAAAAACTTCCGGATCACCTCTTCATCATCCACGATTAATATCTTTCTGCTCATAGCTCAGCCCTCCTTATTGGAAATTTAATTGTAAAGGTTGTTCCGATTCGCTCGTTGCTTTCCACATCGATTGTGCCCTCATACTTGCTCACGATGCGATAGACGATATTTAGGCCAAGGCCTGTCCCCTCACCGGGGTTTTTGGTTGTAAAGAAAGGGTCGAAGATTTGATTGAGATATTTGTGGGGAATTCCCTTGCCATTATCGCTCACTTTCACCTCAACCGAATCGTCTGTCGACCGAGTCGAGAGGCCCAATTTTCCACCTTTTCCATCGATCGCCTGAAACGCGTTGGTAATCAGATTGGTGAACACCTGTTGAATCTCGCCGACGTTAGCCTGTATTTTTTCAACACATTGAAAATCTTTGATCACCTCCGCCGAACTCGCTTTGACCGCCAGTTGAACCATCTTCAGCGACTCTTCGAGGATGCCGTTGAGATCCACCCGACTGAGTTCTTCCTTCTTGGCCGCTCGAGAGTAGGATCTTAATCCTTTGACGATTTCCTGGATCCTCTGACCGCACTCCAGGATGTCCATCAAATAACCTTTCTTCTTGGAGGGATCTTCCTCCTCCAACGCGATCTCCGCCATCCCGATAATGCCGCTGAGGGGGTTGTTGATTTCATGGGCGACACCGGAAGCCAATACCCCTATCCCCGCTAATTTTTCCGACTGGATGAGTTGCTCCTGCAACCTTTGCTGCTCCGTAATATCCTTCGTATATTCAATGGCCGATAAAAGATCCCCTTTTTCGTCAAAAATGGGGTAAGAGAAGACTTGCAAGGTGGTATTATCTTCCGACCTCTTCATGGTGGAAAAAGCAGGCTGTTTGGTTTCGATGGTCACGGAGACCGGACATCTGTCACAGGGTTCCGATCTCAGGAAATAGGCCTCGTAACATTTCCGGTCGATCAGTTTTTCGAAAACGGTTTGGTAATGTTCGATGACGGCTCTGTTCACACGGAGGATTCTATAGTCGGGAGCCTGTATGGAGAGCTGATCTCGAATTCCGTCGAAAATGGCCTCGAGATTTCTTTTGCTTTGCCTGATCTTTTTCTCAAGCTTCCTCTGTTCCGTCAAATCCCGAAAGATCATCTGATGGAACGATTCGCGCCCTAAATCAATCCGTTTGATGGAGAAGTCCACCTCAACCGGGGATCCATCCTTCTTCGTCAAGGAGAGATAGTCCGCTCTTCCTTCTCCTTTCTCATCGACTTCTTTAAAAAAATCTCTTGCTTTCTCTGTTTCTTCGGGGATGAATAGATCAAAGAAGTCCTTTAGAAGAAGCTCTTCTTTCGTGTAACCTATAACCTTCTCTACTTCTCTGTTGACATCAGCAATTTGTAACTGAGGATTTCTTAAGAGCACGATCCCCTCGTTGGCATTTTCGAAAAGACCACGATATTTGTCTTCAGAAATGGTGAGAGCCTTGCGTTTCTCTTTGGTCAGGGTTTGGACGATATATCCATAGAAAGCGGTCATGATGAAGATGAAGGGGATCCGGAGGGTATAGCTGCTACCTTCCTCGTTGGTTAAAAGTCCCCATGAATAGAGAAGAATCCCGTAGAGAAGTGCGGTGATCCCTCCGATGACCATCAATAGTTTAAAGTTACGGCTGATCGAGGCGAAGATGATGATCAAGAAAAAAACCAGATAAAAATCTGTCGTCATTTTTTCTGAAAGATACATTCCGAAAGAAACAATGCCCGTGTCGAACAGGACGAGCGGATAGAATAATTTCAAATTTGAAAACCATCCTTTTGGCAAAAAAGTGAGAAAGACATTCGATAAAAGATAGATAAAGATGAGGATGTTACTTAGATGGAAGTTCGTCACCCTGCCTTTGCCGAACAGGATAAGGTAAGAAGTAACAATGATGGCGGTCCATCGAAGCGTTAGAATGATTCTTTTTCTATCTTGATCTCTCATCCTGAATCAGCTTGGATTCACAAATAAATCATTTTTATTTCGATTATTTAGGGAATTGAGCAAAAAACATACCAACTGAATGCCATCAAGAAGTTGCCCGTATAACTTGTTCCTAAGCTTAAGGAATTTGGCAACTTATAACAATTTTATTACTATCTTACTTTTCTCCATTTTAGCGGAAAGGTACCGATTTTTTTTCACTATTTGACATTTTGTCCAAGTTTTAACAAGAATAGTGGAAGGCAAGAACAGGAAAGCTCTTCATAGGGTATCAGTAGGTTTCTATTCTCA
This sequence comes from Syntrophaceae bacterium UBA1163, assembly GCA_002311635.1. Taxonomy (GTDB): domain Bacteria; phylum Desulfobacterota; class BSN033; order BSN033; family UBA1163; genus UBA1163. The sequence continues at coordinate 11,964 of DBZJ01000081.1, read as the reverse complement.
TTTGAATAAGTTTATTGATCTATTCCTTCAGATACCTGGCCGAAGCCCCGCCTCCAGAAGCTTCGAAGGGCATGGGCTCCCGCGTGCAGGCATGCTTTCTTCTTTGTCAACACGGCACAGGGCTCTGCCAGCGGGCTTCCTCCGGACATTAAACTTCTAGTTGACTTATTTATCCCTGTTTAGTACGCTTCTACCCATAGCCTTTAAAGGGATAAATTGGCCACCTTGGGCGGGTTAGAAGCAAAGAGAAAGACAGGCTTAAATTCTAAAGAAAATACTTTTGCAGTTAAAAGGAGGAAACATCCAAGGATTTGGGTTAAACTTCCACCGAATTATTTTCCTGTGGATGGCGAGAAACGCTTGGGGAGGATTGTGATGGACGTAGGCGAAGAAGGGTTCTTCGGTTACCTCTCTCAGGCCATTGGAATAGAAACTTTATTGAAGATTGAAATCCTTTCCTGAAGGCTTATCTCAATTCATCATAAGGAAGCATATGTACACCGGATTTTATGGCTTCTCAGAAAAACCCTTCGAATTAAGTCCGGATCCCAAATTTCTCTATGCCACGCGCAGCCACCGAGAGGCACTGGCTTCTATGCTTCATGGGATCAAGAATCGAAAGGCTTTTATTTCTTTGACGGGAGAGGTGGGGACGGGTAAAACAACCCTCATTTACTCTTTGCTTAAGCATCTCGACGAGAAGGTGAAAACAGTCTTAATTTTTCACACCACCATCACCTTCACCGATTTATTAAAAACCATCCTCCGGGAGTTGAACCTCTTCCCCATAAAAGAAACCAGAATGGATCTTTTGCATCAATTGATTCAATATTTAGTGCTCATGGGTAATCGAGGCGAAACCCTTGTCATCATCATTGATGAAGCACAGGACCTTCCCCAGAAGGTCATGGAAGAGCTCCAAATGTTTTCTGACTTAGAATCCAAGGGAATTCAGATCGTTTTCGTGGGCCAACCAGAGCTTGAAGACAGACTCCATTCAGAAAGTCTAAGGCAACTCAAGCGGGGCATAGAGATCAGGCGTCAAATCAGAGGATTAAGCGAGGAGGAGTCCAAGGAATACATCGATCACAGACTGAGATTGGTTGGAAGCAGCAGTTCTGAGATATTCTCTCCAAAAGCTCTCTCTTTGATCTGTACCTATGCCTGTGGGATCCCGCGCGTGATCAATGCCCTTTGTGACAATGCTTTATTGATGGGTTACAGTTTGTTCAAAAAGAATATTGAAGTTGACATTGTCCGTGAGGTCATAAAAAAGATGGAGGGTCCGAGCCGAAAGGAGAAGGCCCTTTCCTCAACTGACATTGCGGACACATTCCGCTCGTTTCCGTTTGGATTGCGATTCCTCCTAAAGAAAAGTTGCCTTGTGATTATCATTTCCATGCTTTGTCTGGGAGTATTCATTTTTCTAACCCATAGACACGCGGAGCAAAAATCTACCAAGACATGGAATATCGAATCCCTTCAGAGTCATGATCCCGATACCGAACCACTCTCCACATCAGCTTCTTCCCAGATGGCTCCACCTTCTCATCCTATTGCTGCCATGGGCAGGGAATATAAACTGAGAGAAATTGCAGCCGTAAAAAATGGGCAGACCATGTCCCAGCTAACGCAGAAATATTATGGGATAGTCAATATAAGTCTTCTCGATTTCCTCTTAGAGTTTAACCCGGAAATTACCAATGTCCATCTCATCCTCGTTGACCAAAAGATCAAGATCCCTCATATCACTGAAGACCTATTGATCATTCCATCTCCTGATCGTACTTATAGCATTCATGCGGGAACTTTCGATACTTCTGATCCTGCCGAACTCTACAGGGGTGAACCGGTATTAAAGGGGAAAAAAATAGAGATCCTTTCCAGGAAAGTATCCCCGCGGGAGACCTGGTATCGTGTGATGATCGGGAAGTTTGAAAATAAGAATGAAGTGTTAAAGACAATATCTGTCCTCAGAAGAAAAGGACTACTGCCTGCTTTTGGACCGTCTTCCAAGAATTGAACGAGGCTTATCGGTCGGCCTTCAATCACGTGATGTATTCTTGGAAATGGTTTGAAAAAAAATGGTCGGGGCGAGCCGATTTGGCGGGCAAGTGCCCCTGGAAGGGGCACAATCAAAAAGACACTTCGTCTCCCGAAGCCATCCGCGTTATTCGGATGGCTTCACAGCCGACCTTGCCGCCTCACCTTATCGGCGGCATGACAAGAGTCGCTCCTTATTCGTCGCGACGTCACTCGTCCCGCCTGCCCGCTAAATCAAATAATTGAAGGTTATGATGGCGGTGGAAATGTATTGGTCGGGGCGAGCCGATTTGAACGGCCGACCTCCTGCTCCCAAGGCAGGCGCGCTAACCAGGCTGCGCTACGCCCCGACCCATTAAGGTAGAATCGCTGAGCTATACACTCCTCATGATTTCCAATACCCAATTCTAAGTGGGGATATCTCCCACCCTCATTTGAACGGCCGGTCCGGCCGCCTCACCTTCTCGGCGGCGTGACAAGAGTCGCTCCTTATTCGTTGCGACGTCTGCGGCCATCTCACCAACTCGATGGCGTGATAGAAAGCTATGACTTATCCGTCATAGCATCACCCCTCCTGCTCCCAAGGCAGGCGCGCTAACCAGGCTGCGCTACGCCCCGGTACGTAAGAGGTAACACATCCCCATCGTTGAAACAACCGTCCGCAATTACGAAAAAGACCGAATGACCCTTCTGATTTTTCTTAGGGCCTTTCCTCGGTGGCTGATCGCATTTTTTTCTTCGAGGGAAAGCTCTGCCATCGTTTTCCCATACTTTGGAACGACGAAGAGGGGATCGTACCCGAATCCTTTTTTTCCTTTTTCTTCAAATCCGATGCTTCCCCTACATGATCCCTCGGCAAGGGCCTCTTTTCCGTGGTGGGATACGACGGCAATGATGCATTTGAATCTCGCTCGTCTTTTCGAAACTGGAAGCCCATGCATCTCTCTGAGAAGCTTCTGATTATTCTCTCGGCTCGTCGCCCCTTCCTTAGCATACCTTGCAGAATAAATTCCAGGCAGCCCTTTCAAACCATCCACTTCTAATCCAGAATCATCTCCAAGGGTTAATTTCCCAAAGTACTTTGAGTAAAAGCGAGCCTTTTTCAGAGCATTCTCAGCAAAACTCCTACCATCCTCCTCGATTTCAGGAACATCCGGGAAATCGCTTAACGAATAAATCCGAAGGCCCAACCCTCTCAAGGCCTCTCGAATCTCGCGAATCTTCCCCTTGTTCCGAGTTGCGACGATTAGTTCCAACCGTTCTCCGCCTTCACGCCTCCCTCTCTCCCGAGGGGAGAGGGAAAGGGCGAAGAGACTTTTTTTGAATTCTCGTGAGGGTCCTAATTCCAGTTTGTGCGATTTTCATCAGCCTATCCATCTCTTTCTTCGTAAAAACGCCTCCCTCGGCGGTGCCCTGAATCTCCACAAACTTTCCACCGCCGGTCATCACCACATTCATATCCACTTCGGCTTTGGAATCTTCCTCATAATCTAAATCCAACAGAATCTCCCCATCGACTTTTCCCACGCTGATGGCAGCGATCGAATCCTTGACGGGGACTTCTTCGATCATCCCATTTTTAACCACCTTTCGAAAAGCGTCGATCAAAGCAACATAGGCCCCTGTGATGGAGGCCGTCCTTGTCCCTCCATCCGCCTGAATCACATCACAGTCGATCCAGATGGTCCTCTCACCAAAGGCATTGAGATCCGTCACAGATCTCAAAGAGCGTCCGATCAACCTTTGGATCTCGAAGGCGCGGCCGCTTCCTCGACCCGTTAAGGAATCTCTGGAAGTTCGGGTATGCGTGGAACGGGGGAGCATGGAATATTCTGCGGTGACCCAGCCTTTTCCGGTATTTCTTAAAAACGGTGGTACCCTCTCCTCCACACTGGCCGAGCAGATGACTTTGGTATCTCCTATTTGGATGAGGACAGACCCCTCCGCATGTTTTAAATAATTTCTCGTGATAGTTACAGGCCTTAGAGCATTCATCCCTCTTCCATCTGAACGTTTCACGTAAAGCCTCCCCACAAATTTATTTTTTCAACAAATCCCCGAAAAGTCAATCCCTCGGCCGATCATAGATGCTCGGCATTGACCCCGAGCAACCTTCCCATTCGCTTTGTCTTGCCGGAGGGTCAACCATCCGACTTCGCTCAGCGCTGGCCCTCCGGTGATTTCGGGTCGGGAACATTCGATTTACTTTCCCTTGTCCAAGAGACGAGGATCGCTATTAGCCCGATAATAAGAACAAGTTTCCACGCTCGACCGTTCTTCAATCTCAGTGCCTCAAAACTGCGTTTGTCACATCGTTCCCAAGAATTTTTTCAGCCTAAATTTAAACAGATTTCCAGTATGAAAACAAGAAGCTGTCACCCCAAATCCCGCTTTAGGATACGGTCTTTGCGAGCGAAACCCTGCACCGCATGGCGTACAGGGCGAAGCGAAGCAATCTAAATAGGAGTTCGGGTCCACTTCATCCCTCTCTCCAGAGGTAAGGCGCGATAGAATGCTGAGTTGAAACAGGATCAAAAAGTGGTTATCATATCGTCATACAAATTCTCATAGGCTTGATGAGGGAGTGGAGACATGCACAAAGAGACGCAAAAAAAGGAATTCACAGGGGCTTCCAAATACGTGCTGGATGATGAACTGGCAAGAATTGTCAACATTTCGATGGCGCTCGAAATGCCTCTTCTGCTCAAGGGAGAGCCCGGAACGGGAAAAACCATGCTGGCCCACGCCATTGCAGAAGCTTCTGGCATGAAATTGATCGTCCTCAATGTCAAATCGAGCATGAAGCTGATCGATGCCCTTTACCAGTATGATACGCTGACACGCTTAAACGACAGCCGTTTTGGCGATTCGAAAAGGGATGTCAGCAATATTGAAGAGTACATCCGGATGGGAAAGATCGGACAGTCCTTTGTATCCGATCAGAGAGTCGTTCTCCTGATCGACGAGATTGATAAGGCCGATACGGATTTTCAGGACGATATGCTGGATGTGCTGGACCAGATGGAGTTTGATATTATCGAAATTGATAAAACCATCAAAACGAAATATCGGCCGGTGATCATCATCACGTCGAATGCCAAAAAGGATCTGTCCGACCCGTTCTTGGGTCGCTGTAATTTCCATCACATTGCCTTTCCAGAGCCTGACATGATGAGAAAGATTGTTCAGGTTCATTTTTCTGATATTGACAAGGAATTACTCGATAGCGCCATTAGAACATTTTACCGTCTCAGAGAAATCAGGGGTATTGAAAAAAAACCTGCCACTCGGGAGCTGATTAACTGGCTTAGGGCCTTAAGGGCAGATCCTGACTTTCGGGTGAAGGATCTGATCAAAGGAGAGGTTCCTTTCTTGGGCGTCCTTTTTAAAAAGAGCCCTGACTACGTCGTCGCCCAGAATGCCGTGGCACGGTTTAGGGTGTAATTAAATAAATTGCGGAATGCGGATTGCGGAATGATCAAACAGATATTCCAATATTCCACGATTCCATCATTTCACTGGTAAATTATGTTTGTTGACTTCTTTTATCTTTTGAAAAAAGCGGGGATACCCGTTTCTCCCACCTCCTTCCTCACACTTCAGAAGGCCTTGAGCATGGGGTTGATCAATTCTCTGGATGACTTCTATACAAGCGCCCGTACGATTCTGGTGAAGAGTGAGAAATATTTCGATCTCTACGACCAGGTGTTTGCTCATCAGTTTGAAGGCGCTGAGTTCAAGGGATCGGAAGAAATTGAATTGTCCGAGATCGCCCGTGCCCTGCTTGACGAGTGGCTGAAAGATCCAAAAGAGTTAGCAGAGGCCCTTGGGGTAAAGGAAGAAGATTTGCTGAAGCTCAGTCCCGAGGAATTGCTCAAATACTTTCTTGACCGGTTGAAAGAACAAACCGAGGCACACCACGGAGGAAACAAGTGGATTGGAACGGGTGGAACTTCTCCTGTGGGACATTCCGGCTACCATCCAGGTGGGATGAGAATCGGCGGCGTCTCCCGAAATAAGTCAGCCGTCAAAGTCGCTATGGATCGGAGATATCGTGATTACTCCCAGGAGGGACCGATGACGGCATCCCAAATGGGAGAGGCTCTCAAGCGGTTGAGGAATATGGTTCCATTCGGCCCTAAGGATAGGGTGAATATTGACAAGTCGATTTACGAGACCATGAGGAATGCGGGAGAGATAGAGATTGTATTTGATCGGAGTCTAAAGGACCGGTTGAAGGTCATCCTTGCCATCGATAATGGCGGATGGTCCATGGATCCTTATATCGAGCTGGTTCAAACCCTCTTTAACTACGCACGGGCCCAGTTCAAAGATCTCAAGACGTTCTTTTTTCATAACACCATCTACGATTATCTCTGGGAGGACCCTCCCAGGCATTCCAAACCTTTCCCGGTGGATGAGCTGGTCCGTCTTGACCCTGAAACAAGGTTCATCGTCGTTGGGGATGCGAGCATGGCTCCTTATGAATTGATGGCTACGGATGGCTCCATTCACATTGAAGAGCGATCCGGGAGGCCGAGTTATGAGAGGCTAAAGTTTATTGCCAAGACCTTTCCCCATGCTGTTTGGATCAATCCAAAACTTGCCGAAGAATGGCCCTACACCCGCTCCATTCATCAAATCCGCGAGATTCTCCCGATGTTTGAACTGACCCTTGACGGACTGGAGAAAGCGGTGGGTAGCATGATGCGCAAGAATTAATTATCCTCGAGCTTCCCTCTCCAAGAATCACCATCCTGAATTGAACAATTCGAGTGCACAAATCCTTATCCCATAACGCCACCGACAATGGAAAGTTGGAGCTTCAAATTGACAGAACATTGATTTTCAAATAACATAATGCAACTAATCATGAGATTTCGAACCTTCCCTTGGCATTTTATTTTAGTTTTCTCTTTACTGTTTTTAATGATTGGGGATGAGGCGAACCCTGCCAAGAAGATGATGATTTCGACAGAAAATCTCAAAGGGCATGTAAGAAATATCCATTTTGATCGGGGTCCGTATCATGGCTATCAGAAGCTGGAGCAGGCGGCACAATATATTGAGAAGGAATTTCTCAAGGCCGGACTGGAAGTCAGAGAGGATCGTTTTGAATGGGAGGGAAAATCCTATAAGAATATTGTGGCAGAAAAGAGAGGGATGACCTCTCCCCGTCGGGTTCTCATCCTGGGAGCCCATTACGACACCGTCCCGGGTTCTCCCGGGGCGGATGACAATGCCAGCGCGGTGGCTCTGCTGCTCGAGGTAGCAAGAAATATTCAAGCGGTCCCTCTGGAAAGCACTGTAAGACTGGTCGCCTTCTCCCTCGAGGAATATGATTTTGCCGGCAGTGCTCATTATGTGGACAGTCTGAGCAAGGGAGGGGAAGAGATCCTTGGGATGATTTCCGTAGAGATGGTGGGATTCACCGGCCCAAGGCAGGATTATCCTCCTTATCTCAATCCCAAACATTATCCCAATGTGGGAGATTTCATCGCCATCATTGGAAACGAAAGGTCGAAGGGGTTATTGGAAAAAGTTTGTCGATCTTTCAAGACCAATATCCCTGAACTTCCCTTAGAATTCCTTATTGTGCCTGGAAATGGGGAGGAAATGGACGAGGTGAGCCTGAGTGACCACAGTGTTTTCTGGGATAAAGGGGTGCCAGCCCTCATGATCACAGATACTGGTTTTTTGAGAAACCCGAATTACCACCTCTCTTCAGATAGAATAGAAACCCTGGATTTCGGATTTATGCAGAAAGTGGCCATCGGAGTCTATCATTCGGTCGTTGAGTTAGCGAGACTTGCGGACACGAAGCCCGAGACACGGAACACGAGATGATGAAGATCGGTGTCATTTCAGATACGCACTTGAGGGAGCCTCATCCCGAATTCAAGAGTATCATCGAATTCCATTTCAAAGACGTGGAAAAGATATTTCATGCAGGAGACTTCGTGGACTGGAGCATCGCAGAATATCTTTCAAGCCTGAAAGAGCTGATTGCCGTCTGCGGAAACATGGATTCTCTGGATATTCGAAAAGCATTCCCTCAGAAGAGGATCGTTGAAATAGAAGGATTTAAGATCGGCCTGATCCATGGGGGAGGCTCTCCGTTCGGAATCGAGTCACGCATCCGAGGAGAATTCGACGAAGCGGACGTAATTGTTTATGGCCACACCCATACCCCGGCGAATCATCAAGTCAAGAAGATCTGCCTTTTCAACCCTGGCTCCGCCACCCGCTCTTTTATGAATCAAGCCACCCTCGGGATCCTACACCTCGGAGAGAAAATAGAAGGAGAGATCATTAAAATCTGACTCCCTCCCCCTTTTCCCCCGCCTACCGGCAGGCAGGCACCGTGGGGTGAATTTATCGGGGTTCACCCCGTTAGAAATTCCAGCGAAGCATCAAACCCCGATCCAGAGCAGCGGGCCTTCATCGCTCCGAGGTGGCTCCGGCCACGCAGGCGGAGCATCATTTCTAACGGGGTGACGGGTCTGCTGCCCCGCCGGTCAAGGCGCATTTCGTAAAGTCAATCTCCTGACGGCAACCTTTGCATGTGTGCTTCCTATCGAATTCATCCGAGAAGATCTCAACTCCCTTTCCACAGTTCGGACATTTGCACACGAAGGATTTTAGATCCTTGAACTGCTCAAAACCTGGACAATGTCGCGGAATACTCATTTTAACCTCCTTTTTCAAACAATGATCGATTCATTGTTCTTTGTTCATCGTTCTATTTCAGTTTCTCCAGCGCCCCCATGAGATCCTCAAGGGCAGGCCTCTTGTTGATATCGTGCACGTCGATATAACGAAGGATTCCCGTTTTGTCGATGACGAACAAAGCCCGTTCGGATATTCCATCCGAACGCAAGACACCGTATCTTTTGGCGACCGCTCCATGAGGCCAGAAATCGGAAAGTACCGGAAACCAGACCTGGCCCATCTGGTTGGTCCATGCAAAAAGGGTAGGAATGTTATCTACCGTAATTCCAAGGAGGATGGCGTCATACTGGTTAAAGATATCTTTCGCGATATTGTACCCGGGCCATTGATCTGAACAGACGGGTGTCCATGCCGCAGGAACGAAGGAAAGGACAACGTTCTTTTTCTCCAGAAACTGGCTCAGAGAAACCTTCTGCCCGGAAATGGATGGAAGAGTGAAATCAGGAGCACGATCCCCCACCTTCACCCTCAAAACGCTGTCAACCGATTTAAGGGTCCCTACCTCGTAAATGTTTCCCTTATAGGCGTCTGAAAGGCCAAAGGCCACCGGGGCCAATACGGATGGAAATAGGACTCCGGTGAGTAAGATAAAGCGGAGAACTCTTCTCTTATTCATGGCACATCCTCCTGATGCAGCGCGTTCCCCCGCACTTCATCCGTCTCCCCTCGGAGGGAGGGGAGTTTGATTGCTATTTTAGCCCCAATGTTTTGAGCACGACTTCCAGAAACGGTTCAGCCCCAAGATAATTTCCTAATTGACTGTGTACGATTTGGTGGGTCCCATCCTCATTAATCTTGACAACCATGTAGTACGGTGTCCTCACTTCCCCGCAAACCTTGTGGATCACGAAATCCTTATCCGGAAAAAGCGGAAAGGGGACATCATACGTTTTCTTGAACACCTCCACCTCGTAAGGCGAATTTCCTACACCGATCCCGATTAATTTAATTTTGTTTTTCAGGACGGCACTGTTTTCAATGAGCCGGTAAAGCTCATTCACTCCCGGCGCGTCCTTCTGGCAGAAAGGGCAGTACATACTGAAGAGTTCCACGATCACGCCGTGGGCTTTGATCTGAGGGATTTTGAATAGGCCGCCCCCGGAAAGCCCCAAATAGTTTCTTTCCTCTGCATTTCTTGGGACAGGAAGGTTGATAACAGGAAGCGCTTCGCCCTTTTCCGGCGGCTTGTTGGCAGCCAGGGCGGGAAAAACAATAATCGAAAACAAGAGGGTGATCATGGTTAAGACCGTTAGAATTCTTCTCATCCTTCAATTTCCTTCAATCACAATTCTCTCATAGCAAGGATGCAGTCCTCACAACGACTATGATGAGATGAAAAGGTTTTTCTTTTTAAGTTCACCCCGTTAGAAATGATGCCTCGCTGGAATATCTAACGGGGTTCATTCGAGCGGATCGTTGAATCGGGATCAAAGGCGTCCTTCGATGATCGTCACCACCAGCCAGAACCAGCCAAAAAGAAACGCCACTCCGCCAAAGGGAGTGATGGCTCCGAGCCATTTTGTCCCCGTGACTGCTAATAGATAAAGACTTCCTGAGAAGAGGAGGATTCCGACCAAAAACCCCCAACCTGCAATCGAAAAAGATGTGTCTTTAACGAGATGTTGTAATATCCCTACAACGAACAAAGCGATCGTATGAAACATCTGGTAAAGGACTGCCTTTTCGTAGACGGTCTTTCCATACTCATCCAAGATATTTTTTAATAAGTGAGCCCCAAAGGCTCCAAGAGCGACACTTAAGAATCCAGAAATTGCGGCTGCGATAAGCCAAAACTTGATCATTCTATTTCTCCGGTTTCGATTTCATTTAAGACAGCAATCGTGGCCCCCCAGGAACCTGCCTCAGGCGGGGCCAATTTGAATGATTCTACAAGCGGACTCTTCTTAAGAAAAGAATGGACGATATTCATCTGCACCCCCTTCCCTTTTCCATGGATGATGCGGACTTCCCTAAATCCTTTCTTCTGACATTCCAAGAGATATTCCTCCAAAAGAGAGGGGATCTCTTTCGGAGAAAAAGTGTGAAGGTCAATCCAATCCTCAATGGGGATGCGAACAGCCATAAGCTAAATTACGGCATAGCGCAGAGCGCACAGCGAAAAAAATTGACACCTCGAATCTCATCACTCCCAGCTCTTAACTCATAATTCTCAACTCTTAATTCATAACTCTGAACTCTCAACTTTTTATTTCTAACTTCTCTCGGAGGATTTTAAAAATCTTATGAAACATTGGTCTCGTGAGCTTACCTGTCTGAGTGTTTTGCTGGCTGGGATGGTAGGTGGTAATTAAACTCTGTAGGGAACGCAGATCTGCGTTCCCTACAGAGTTGGAAGTCCGAAGTGAATAAATGTTCCCGTGGCCAAAGGCCAATGGGGGAATTTCCAAGCCCCGCAGTCTTAGAGACCTCAGGGTTTGCGTAAAGGCGATCTGACCCAAAGGAACGATCACCTTAACATTTCTTAGAAGATCGAGTTCCTTCAAAAAGTAAGGTCGGCAGTTTTCAATTTCTTCAGGCATGGGTTTATTCTTGGGTGGAGCACATCGAATCGTCGCGGTAATATAGCAATCGCCCAATTCAAAGCCGTCATCCCTTCGCACAGAATTGGGTTGATTGCCGAAGCCAAATTGATAAAGGGCGTTAAATAGCCATTCTCCACTCCGATCTCCTGTAAACATACGGCCTGTCCGATTTCCCCCTTGCGCAGCAGGGGCCAGCCCCACAATCAGAATCCGGGCGTCCGGATCTCCGAAACTGGGAAGGGGTTTTGACCAATAATCCCAGTCCCGATACCTTCTCGGTTTATGTTCCGAGACCTCTTTCAGGTAAGCAACCAGCCGGGGACACTTACGGCATCGAACCACCGTGTCCTGTAATTCTCTCAGCGCACCTTTTGTTTTCATCGTCTAATAGACCCCTTACCCGCCCTCTTTCCCCAAAAATTAATTTAAGCATACCCTACACCAATTTTTCAAGGAAATAAGTGAATTTCTACGAGGAGACACCTCATCCTGCAACCTACATTCGGCTGCCTGGCTCGGTAAGAAATAAGGATGCGGGGAATAAAATACAGCATTTGCTCGCCCAAAATACGGAGCTCACCTTATTTAATTTCTTGCATATTATTGCAAATTATTGCAAGTATTAACTAATACAAACGCATTAAGT
>DBZJ01000153.1 GCA_002311635.1 Syntrophaceae bacterium UBA1163 | reverse complement strand
GGCTTTCTCCGAGCGGTTCTGTCGGACAGCTCACAATGTCCTCCTTGACAATGCCCTGACTGCTGCTATTGCCTTCACGGTCCTCTTCACCTGGATCGCTCTTGAAGCCACTGACGTACGCAAAAAACACCTGGCTTATGCGGCAGCAGGCTTTTCACTCGGGGTAAGCTTCCTTTTTAAGGGGTTCGTCGGCCCGGCCATATTTGCTTCAGGATTCCTTCTCTACCTTATCGTAAGCAGGCGGTTCGGTGAAATTCGGCATATTCTCCGACCACTCTCTGTCATCGCTTTTCTGGTTCCAGTCCTGGCATGGATCGTCCCATTCCTCTTAAGTGCTCCTTTGCATCTTGTCCGGGAATTCTTCATCCAGAACCATTTCGGCCGTTTCATATACGCGTATGATAGCCATAAGGGACCTATTTACTTCTACCCCTTCATTATCTGGCTGGAATTCGCACCTGGGTCGATCTTCCTCCCTCTGGCTATCTGGATGGCATGGAAGACTCGAAAAGAGTGGAAGAATCAGGCCGGAATCTTCTTCCTCTCCCTCTTTGTTGGCCCTTTGGTGCTTCTCTCGTCTTCCTCGGCCAAGGATCATGTCTATTTTCTGCCAGTTTACCCAGCCCTGGCGATGCTCGTTGCCTGGTATATCGTGAGAGGATGGTCATCGCCGGGGCGCGCGGTCAGGATTCTCACCTGGATCATGGCGACGATGGCAATCCTTTTCGCCACCAGTGTGCTGGGGATGACAGGTATCCGGAAAGGATTAACTCTCTCTGTTGCCACAGCAACGGTGGCTTTCGTACTCGGCGCAGCGGGATGCTTATTTTACATCCGACGCAATAACCTTCGTTGGACCACTGTTTACATTGCCGTCCTCTTCGCCCTGGGATGGTGCCTCTGGTTTACCGGACCGGTTGCGAAGGCTGATGTGGCCAGACGGAGCATACGCCGACCCATGTTGGAAGCTCTTAGCCATGCGGGCAGCAGGGACATCGTGCTTTACAGACCAACGGATGGACTCCGTGGAGCGGCCAGTTTCTATCGGAACCGGACAGCGCAGGAAATTACATCGCCAGACGTACTGGTCGCCCGGCTCGCAGAGGGTCGAAACGAGGTCGTGGCGCTCCTTTACTGGATCGACAAAGATGTACTTCCGCCCCAGTTACTTGAGGCTGCGCAATCTGAGGGAAGAGATCTTCAGATCGAAGCAAGCATTCGCCTTGGGAGAAATTACCTCTTACTCGTCTCCGCAGGAGCTGCTGTTCGTGAATCGAAAACTGCGGCTGGGCGGTTGGGGCTCCAGGCGAAAGCTATCTTCCGAGAAACTCACCAATCAGTGCAAGGGGCTGGATATGATCGCATAATATTTTGAAAATAGCTAACATGGGAAAAGCCAGCATCGCGCCGAGAATACCCCACATCCACCCCCAAAAAATCAGCCACACAAAGATGACGACAGGGTTAAGCGTGAAACGCAACCCGAGTACCATTGGAGTGACAATTTGGCCCTGAATTGTCTCCAAGGCGAGGTAGATCCCAGGGGCCAGCAGTACCCGGCCGATGCTACTAAAAGTTAAGAACGCTACAACCGTGACAATAGAGATGCCAATCATAGGTCCGATATAAGGAAGGAAAATGAGAAAGCCGGCCATCACTCCCCAGAGCACAGGGTTGGGCATGCCGATCAGGTACATGCCAATCCCAATGGAAACCCCCATAAACATATTAATAATGGTTACGGTATAAAGATAGCGAGAGGTATGATGTTCTACCTCTCGAACGATTCTCACGATCTGTTTTTTCTTGTGAAGATCGGGGAAGAGTTTAATCAGCTTGCGCAAAAATAAGTCCCCCGAGGCGAGAAGAAAGTAGAGAAGGATGAACATAATCGAGCTTTTGACGATCACTTCTCTCGTCCCGGTCAAGACGGCATCGGCGATACCGGGTGGGTATATCTCAACTTCAGGTTTCTTTTCCGCACCCATCCTCGTGATTGTTTTCAATTCTTCAACCGCATGGTTCACCCCTTCTAAGGGTTTGCGCAAAAAACCAACCTTCGACTCGATTTGGTGGAGACTCTCGGGAGCTTTGTCGATCCATTCGGCGGCAGGCCTGGAAAGTCTGATCATCCCGTAGCCCATACCCCCGAGCAGTGCGATTAACACTAAAGCGGCTCCGGCTAATTCCGGAATGTTGATCTTATTTAGGGCCCGGACCACCGGCCTCAGAAGAAAATTAAGGAGGAAGGCTAAGATGAATGGCAGGATCAAAGCGCGAGCGAAATAGACGGTGTAAAAAAGGGCGATGATAAAAAGCCCCTTGAGTGCGATCGATTTAAACTCGACGTGGTTCTTGTCTCTCCCTCCATGCACCGTGGCATTCATTTTGTCTCCTTTTTGCTTTTGTAAATCCTCTGGTTGCGATACCATGCTCATCATTTTCTCTCCCCTCTTTGACTGCTCCCTTAAACAAAATTAAAGCTCTCTTTTGACCAAAAATCAACCCCCTTTTTAGAAAGTGATTTTCTCATTAGCTCTCCTTTTCTGAAATCGCGAGGATTGAATTTTTGCCTAGGTACTGCATTTGAGGCGCCAATCGATAAGAAAAATTGAATCCCATCTGTATGGAAGAATTGAGGTTTGTCGAGAGTTGAGCCAAAATTGGGCATTTATCCGGCCACGGTTCTTTGTAATAGCATGAATTTCCATTTTCCGAGATTAGGAAGTCTTCATCAAGATTTAATGGCCGTTTAATATTTATTAGGTTAGATTATAAATGTTTAAGATTACTAAAAGCAGAAAAAGTGGTTTCATCTATTGTGCAACATGGTATAAAGTCCCTAAATGAAACGTTTGTTTTCTTCATTTAAAACCCTCTCGGAGTTGGCCAGGAATACCGGCAATGGAACAGGAAATTTGAAGAAAACAACTGAAGAGGCGGAACAGACCGATGTACGACCATGCCCTCTGCGTCTACCCCTACAAAAGTGACGGGTTCCACGCGGGGTTCCTCCCGCCCTTGGGGCTTGAGCTGATCGCATCCATTCTGGAGCCGAGTTGCCGGTCGGTGGAGATCGCAGATCTCCGCAAGAGGCCCGGCCGTACCATCGATTTCTGCCGTCCCGAGACTGACCTGGTTTGCTTCTCTGTCAACTGGAAGCGGGATGTCGAATTCATTCGGGAGGAGATCCGGTCCGTGCCAGCGGGAACCTTCGTCCTTCTGGGTGGCAGGCACGTGACGGAGGATCCCGAGGATTGGTTCGCCGCTTGTCCCAACATAGATGCTATCGTCCGTGGGGACGGTGAGGAGGCGGTGGAGGAACTTTGCAAGGGTAACCCGCTCGAGAGAATCACGGGCCTCAGCTTCCGGAAAAATGGCCGGGCCGTCCACAATTCCAACCGGAAGCCCGGTTGCCTCCGGGGAGATTTCCTTCCTGCCCGCCACTTGAGAGTGGAGCCCTACCAGCTCGGCCTCGAGGGAGTGGAAGCGGGAATTCTGATCGATATGGTATCTTCTTCCCGGGGCTGCCCGTTTAACTGCAATTTCTGCTCCTTCAGCCGAAATCCCTGGGGCAGTAAGCGACCGTGGTCGGCCCGCTCGCCCGAGTCCGTGGCTGATGAGCTCGCCCAGATCGAGGCCCCCGTGGTCGCCTTCGCTGACGATCTCTTCACTTTCGATATGGACAGGGTGGATCGGATCTGTGACCTGATCCTGGCCCGCGGCATTCGGAAGAAGTACATCATTAACGCCAGGCTGGAAATCGCCCAGCGCCCGGAGGTGCTGCGAAAGATGGAGAAGGCAGGGTTCTTGATGCTGATGCTGGGGATCGAGTCCACCCAGGACAAAACGCTTCGCTCGATGAGAAAGGGCTTTGACACCGCCCGCATCCGCGAGTGCTTCAAGGTGCTTAGGCAGTCGAGCATGATCCTCAATGGGTATTTCATCCTTGGAAACATCGGAGAGAGCATAGAGGAGATGCTCCGAATTGTCCCTTTTTCGCGGGAGCTCGGCCTGGACTCGATTGCCATCTCAACCCTCAGATCGAGTCCTTACTCGGGACTGGATGAGTTGGTGGCGGAGAGTCCCGGCTACCACATCGCCTACAACGGGAAGATTTACTCGGACCACTGCTCCGTTAAGGAACTCAGGGATCTGCACCACCGGATCTACCGCGAGTTCTACACGCCCAGCCAACTGCTCCGGATCGCCATGAAGGGGATTCGGAACGGGGGTGCCAGGTTTCTTCCCCGGGTGCTGCCCCGGCTTCCGGGACTCGCCTGGTCGGTGGCGATGAACCACAGACAGCATACCCAACGCCGGCAGGCCATGGAGACCGCTGCGAAACCCACGCCAATATAGCCTCCGAACGTCCCATAGCCCGCGCAGAGAACGTTTCACTTCAAATCCGAGGAGAACGATCGCATGCCTTGACCTTGCGCCCGCAATGACGCGGGATCAACAAGTTGCCGAACACCTCGAAGAGTGTGGTCAGAAGGGGCTCTCCCTTCCTAGTACAGATCTCAAACACCAACGAGGAAGTGGCAAAAGCTCAACTGAATATTTTTTTGCTTTGGAACCATCCAATCATTTGATTGACAAAGATAACATTTTTATTTTAATAGGGCGATGAGATAGAAGCGCGTATGAACAACAGCGGCGACAACGCGGCAAAGGCCAACTTTACTGACGATGTCCTGCCGAGACGTCACGGCATTCGCTACGGACTCTTTGGCCTCGCCGTTGTCATTGCCTTTATGGCAGTGATGATATGGCCTTTCGATGAGGCGCTGAGCGATATGCTCTGCATCTCGAGAGTCGGTCATGTGGCCACACCTCTCTGGTGGGAGGCGTTAAAGGGAGTCAGGGTTTTCGGGAAAGCGGAAATCCTTTTTGTGCTCGGATTTCTGCTCGCGATTCATCGACGGAAGCAAGTGGCGGTTTCCGCATGCATTGCCGTCCTCCTCGCAGGCCTGATCGTAACCCCAACGAAACTTATCGTCGGACGTCCCCGGCCTGACGGAAGCAATAAAATGTCATTTCCGAGCGGTGACATTGCTTCATTAACAGCATTCGTGGTTCCAATCGCCTCAACTATCCCGGCCGTGAGGCCAATTGCACTCGCCGGTGTGGTAGCGGTGGGTGCAGTACGGGTTAGCAACGGGTTCCACTTCCCCAGCGACATACTCGCCGGGGTTGCGATCGGAATAATTGCGGGGGCGATTGTGCTCTCGATGAAATTCTCGCTCAAGCCTCACGTTCGTCGGTTGCTCCGGAGAAGCCGGTTTGCCGCGGCGCTCGGGATCCTTTTCTTTATCCATCTCTTCCTGCCCAATGTGGGCAATTTCAGGACGTTCTTCACGATCTTCGGCCCGTCGGTTATATTGCTGGCGGTCGCCCCGTTCATTCGGGCTCGGTTACGGACGAGGAGAGATCTCGGCAGGGGTTTGCTCTTTGGGATGATCTATTCCCTCGGAGGCATCGCACTGGTGGTCAGCTCGTGGTTCGTGCTGGCGTTGGTACCAGCGTTAGGCGTCAGGCTCCCGGGCATTGATGCGCCTGCAGATCCCGGACCTGTATGGGCTATCATTGGCTTGGGGTGTGACCTTCTCGTTATGACATTTCTCTGTCTAAGAGAATACGGTGCAAGACGGTATAGGTCAACCGTCGGTATTTTGGCAGCGGGCGTTGTGGGCCTTTGTTTCATTGTCTTCATCTTCGTTGGGTTACACGGTTGGGCGGTTCAGGGTCTTGACACCGCTGGCTGAAGCAATCCTCCAACTTATCTCAGTGTTTATTCCCCGTCACCGAGAAGGTGCTTCAGTTTCTGACGATCTTCCTCCAATATCTCGATGAATCTTAATCCCAATTGGTACTTCTGCCGCGCCTCATCCGAATAGATTTTGGTCCAAACAACCTCCGCTAATACGTCAAAGTTTGCCAATTCAAATCCTTTAGAGAACAAGACCGCAATATTTAATCTTGTGCCGATAGGGATGTTGCTAAGAGATTGAATGAGAAGGCCTGTTTCACTCGCGTTGACGATCATTGCTCCACGGACATAGGGAGCATCCATCATCCTAAATTCAATGGGCAAATTCAAATAAAACCGAGGACGCCTTCTTTTTTCTCTTGTTGATTCCGCATCCTGTGTCGGGCGCATCCATTGTGCGTTGGTCAATCCGTTCATTCTGCCTCCCGCTCCGATTTGATTCGAAGCGTGACCTCTTCTCCTAATCCTCTATGTGCCGCTTCTCATTGTTCTTTGGGAGGCGAAGATGATGCCAGAATACCGAAAAATCCGTAGCCCATCGAGAAACATGACGTTTTTATGATTATTTCCAGGGCGGAAGATTTGTTAGTGTGCCACGAATTGTCCTTCCTCTATGAAACTATTAAAGGTAAGGGGAAAATTCTCATTGACTTTTGTTCAAGAAGTTTAATACATTTTAGCAAGATGGATGTTCCAATGAGCCCCCAAAGGTGCCTTACAATCGTGGGAAGGAAAGAGAGAAAAGGGAAAAACACGGTCCAAAGAAGGCATTTTTATAGTCGAGAGAAGAAAAAATCCAAGACTTCGTGTTGAGCTTCCTTTGGATTATTGCATTGAGAGTGTGGAGCGCCACGGAGGCGTTGTGGCCAATGCCAGTAAAAGCGGGCTTCTTGTCTATTTGCCCGAACCTATCTTCGTCGGGAGTCTATTGAAAATTGAGCTTCTTTTTGTAAAAGGATCGGAATTGAATTCAATCGGGGCGACTGCAAAAGTGGTTTGGTCTGATCTGGCCCCGAAGGAAATAGGTGGGGAGTATCGGTACGGGTTGAGGTTTGAATCGTTTCAGGAAGGGGATCTCCGGAAATTGAGAAAGTTACTGACAGAGGTGACTGAGACACATGGTCGATAAAGAGAGTTATAGGTTTTTCAAAAATTCCTTTCTCTGATTTCGAGGTTCCTTTTCTCCCGTCAATCCTTTTTCATCCCTTTAGCGAATGGCCATAATTTTCTTGCAGTATCTCCGTTGGCAGATGTTTCTTTTTGCATCCTTTTTCTGATAGGACATTGATGAGTTACTTATGATAATCATAAATATCTTCCAAATAAAATTGGTTCCCAGAAGCCAGTGTTTGCTCTGCCGTAGGTTCAATGGTGGAGACCGGAGTTTCGTCAACTATTGACAACACGGCAAAGTAATCTAAGAGGTTTTTGCAATCCGCTGTTGCGTTTATCACAGCCTCGTTGGTAAAGAAAGCCTCATCATAGTCATAGATATCTTCCAAATAGTATTGGTTCCCAGAAGCGAGTGTTTGTCTTATCACAGGTTGGGTGATGAAGAATACCTCATCGTAGTCATAGATATCTTCCAAATAATATTGGTTCCCAGACGCGAGTGTTTGTTTTACCACAGGTTGGGTGATGAAGAATATCTCATCGTAGTCATACATATCTTCCAAATAGTACGGGATTCGGGAAACCCATTTTTCCTCTACCACAGTCTGAGAACTATTTCTTTGAAGAGCAGATTTCGGACCGACAGTGGCGCAGCTAAGGATAAGAAAAGCTGCGACGATAAACATCAGTAAGCTTTTTGACTTCATAAAAAACCTCCTCTTTCTGAAAGATGAAGGATGATGGTGCAAGTAGTATGCCGTTTGGTTTAGTCTAGTATAACTATTTAAATTTTCAGCATTTTATCGAAATGACGTATGTATTGAATAACAATTATTGACCATTTTTTGGCAGTTTGTTTTTCTTCTTACCCGGATGGAGAGTTTGATTGGATGTGTTTGACTTGGGCAGGTCTATTCAATCTAGAAAAGAGAATATCTTTGATCCCTTTGCGGCACGTCGGTCAGCCGACTTCAACCCTTTTCAGTCAGGGTCTCAAGAATTCCGCGCAGATAGCCAATACTTCGGCTGGCCACAGTCTGAGGGTCAGGACTGAAGTCGAAGACCTCAACAGAAATATAACCCTTATAATTATGTTTGATTAGATTCTTCAGAAAAGGGATAAACTCGATCTCTCCAAAGCCGGGTCCTTTGCCGTTGGAATCATTGACATGAATATGACGGAGGTATCCGGAATCCAAGGCGCGAAGGAGGGCTTCCGTGACCGACTTCTCCTGCGCCGATGCACTTCGACAGTCGAAGACCATTTTAAAATTGGGATGTCTCACCTCTTTCACCAGTCGGGTGGCTTCTGCCACGGTATTGATGAAGTTGGTCCATGTGTGAGAAAGAGGTTCGATACAGTAGAGCACATTTCTTTCCCGAGCTGCCTTTAGACATACCTTGAAGGTTTCCTTGGCAAAATCCCACGATTCCTCGAAGTCCCATCCGTCTTGAACGGTCCTCTGATGTGGAGAACCGTGAACCAGAATTTTTCCTCCAATGTCAGCGCAGAAGTGGATGAGTGCCTCGATATACTCCTGGGTCTTGATGCGGATAATCTCATCGGGATGGTTAATGTAGAGACCTTCTGGCTTCGCCAGCAACCAATGGAGGCCAACAATCTCGATTCCGTTATTTTCGGCAGCATGCCGAATGGCGTTTCGCCCCTTCGGAGAGATTTCAGTGACTGAATCTGCCAGGGTGAAGGGAGCGATCTCAACCCCGTCGTAACCCAACTGGGCGGCATACTCGAAGACCCTATCGATCGGCCATCCCTGGAAAAGCTCATTGCAAATCGAAACCTTAATCGGATTCCTCTTTCCCATTTTTCTTCGATCTCCCGCTCTTTCCCTATTTGGTGATTGCTAGGTCAATTTTGCTTTTTCCCGACCCCAAAAAGTTTCAAATGTTTTTCCACATGGGTCTCCAGCATGGACCAATAATCCTCTTCGTATTGTATCAGCGTATCGTAGATCCGATCTCTGAAGCGTTTCTTTCCAGCTTCATCCTCTGCATCGAGGAGATATCCATAGGTAGTATCGAAGAGCTTTCTGGATTCCTCTCGCTCCAAGAGGCCGGGGAGTTCCTCATCAATTCGTTTTTCAAGGGTCGGAACCCCGCCGGGATCGGTTGTCACATTGCTAAGTTTAGATGCTTCTTCAAATCTGGATCGTGCGAATGGACACATCTCTCTAAAAAGGGTAGGGTTTGCCGTGGCAATGAGCCGAACCGCCTCACGCCAACTTGTCTCATGGATCTTCAAATGAAGAAATCTTCCTGGCGACTCTCCTAGGCTGGAGAAGAGAGAAAATTTATCATTCCCGGAATGGATGGATATCTTATAGCTCCCGTAATCTTGGGCGATTAGAGTGTGCAGATAGAATTGTCTCCGGAAAGCTTCTCTACCCCCGGAATCCTCGACGCGCCTTCCGGACCCGCAAATGAACCGGGGTGCCAGGGATTGAATCCGAACTCCTCGGTGGCTTAATTCGAGGGCAAAGAAAAAATGGTTTTCCGGTGAGGTCGTAAAAGGCGCCTCAGCCATGGATATTTCGAGATCGATCGAACCTTCGTTTTTTCTTTGAGAACGAATCCATTCGTAAATCTCCTCGGTGAAGTCAAAAGCTTCACGGAAAAGAAGCGCATTCCGTTTGACGCCTTCCTCGTCGAATCGGATCGCAAACTCTCCTTCACTGCCTCTGAATACGAATTCTTTGTCCAAGAATAGATGAAACATGACCTTGGCATCCCCCTCGTCAATCTCCTCATTGAACTTCCGGTCGATCCGCTCCTTCGGCTCCCGGAGGGCCTCAAGATCTGCTTTTTTGGATAGATCGAGCGTGACCATGGAAACTCCGGCATTCACAGCACATTTGACTTCCTGAAGAGATTGCAGATGGTCACCGTCTGCTCCGTAACCTTCCTGGTAATTTTCCTGGAAGACCGCCCAGGCGGCATCTTGAATCACTTTATTAAAATCCCTCCCTGTTTGAGTATTTTCCATGACGGATTGCTGGGCCAGGACCGGATGAACGTAGAATCTTCGGATGGCCCGGAGGTGTCCGGGAGTGGCCACACCCAGACGATCTCCTGTGCCAACGGTCGTCGTATATTTTTGAAGAGAGACTGGCTTTGTGTAAGGAAAAAGTTCCATCAGGCTCTCTGTATTTCCAGCCGAGAGGTCGCAGAGCTTGAGAGACAGCAGTTGGTGATGGCAATTCCCCTGGAAAGGATCTTTAAGGACGCGACTTCTCTCTCCCATGATTGCCAATTTCTTGCCATGCGGGGTTCGAAGCAATCCATAGCCTAACCCATTCTTACGGCAAAAAGATCTCGGGTAAATCTTCAGAAGGTCGACCGGAAAGGCTTTCAGGGATCGGATAATTTCGTCAGGTGAAAGAGCTTGGTCTTCGTCAATCCATCCCATATTTTTTATCTTTAAACGTCGTTGTACGATCCTACCGGATGTGAGAATGGACTCCATTCCGTTCCATCCTCACCGCACATTCTTCCGGAGCGCCATCTATGAGCAAATTATATTCCCGAATTCTTTTCGCTGTCAATTTTTGATGCTTACCGATCCGAGCTTTTGCCCGCCACGTGGGAAAATCCCTATTCCGAGCCCCTATAAGGCCCTATTGAATAGGAATGGGATGAAGACACTATTCTGATTGACACCCTAAACCTAATCTAATACACTTCAGTTAGCGGAAGGGTCTCTCGTGGTCCTGACTCATGAAGGAAGATTATGGCCATGCACGAACCTCGGATGAATCACGCCACTTTATTAGCCCTTTTCCTCGTCCCTTCTGCCCCTTGGAGGTGTAACCATGGTTACCTGGAAACGCATGCTTCTTCTGCTTCTGTTACTGCTTGGCGTCTCTGTCTGTAATTCGCAGAATCGCTCCGAGGACCGTCAGCCTGCGGTCGCAGGTCAGTTCTATCCGGGCAGACCGGACGAGCTAAGACGGATGCTCGATGACCTGTTCTCCAAGGCGGTTGCCCGCAAGAATCTTTCGAACGTTGTTGCGATCATTGTCCCGCACGCAGGGTATGTCTATTCGGGTGAGGTCGCGGCTTCAGGCTTCAACCAGATCGATCCAGATAGGACGTACGACAATGTCTTCATCCTCGGACCGAGCCACCATGTGGGGTTCGAAGGAGCTGCAGTCTATTGCTCCGGAAATTTTATTACTCCGCTCGGTACGGTGGAGGTGAACCGTGAACTGGGAGAGGAACTGATAAAGAGGTATACAATGTTTACGCGGCGCACGGATGCTCACGCCTACGAGCACAGCATTGAGGTGGAAATTCCGTTTCTCCAGTACCAGCTGAAAAAGCACTTCCGGATCGTGCCGATTGTCCTTGGTGCCAACAGTCCGGAAACCTGCCGTGAGATCGGTGGGGCACTGAAGCCTTTTCTGAATGAGAAAAATCTCTTCGTGATCAGCACTGATTTCTCGCACTATCCTAAGTATGAGGACGCAGTGACTGTGGACAAGGCGACCGCCGAAGCGATTATGTCCAATTTGCCGAACAACCTGATACACACCTTGCGGAGGTATCGCCAGTCCGGCATACCCAACCTTGCAACTTGCCTGTGCGGCGAATCGGGGGTGCTGACGCTCCTGTACATGACCTCACCAGGTGCAGAGGTTACCTACCGTCCAATCCAGTATAAGAACTCGGGTGATGTTCCGGTCGGCGACAAGGAGCACGTGGTCGGCTACTATGCCATTGCGATCACGAAGCAAACGAAGCCGGGCAAGACCTCGTTTGAACTCGACACAAAGGAAAAAACAGCGTTGTTGGCGATTGCGCGGCGCACGGTCGAACATTACATCCGCACACGCTCGGTTCCGGAAGTTGATCCGGCGACGCTGAGCAGCGCACTCAAGACGCCGTGCGGGGCCTTTGTCACTCTCAATAAACGCGGCGTTTTGCGGGGCTGCATCGGCAGGTTCGATGCCGATGAGCCTCTTTACAAGGTAGTGCAGGAGATGGCCGTTGCCTCGGCAACGCAGGATTATCGTTTCAAGCCTGTCGAGGAAGGCGAGGTGAGGGATTTGAAGATCGAGATTTCGGTCCTGACGCCGATGAGAAAAATCAGTTCTATCGATGAATTTCAGCTTGGCAAACATGGGATCTATATGCGAAAGGGGGCCCGTGGGGGAACATTCCTCCCGCAGGTAGCACAGGAGACGGGATGGACGAAGGAAGAGTTCCTCGGCCATTGCGCACAGGATAAGGCGGGAATAGGGTGGGAGGGATGGAAGGATGCGGATCTGTACGTGTACGAAGCGCTTGTTTTCGGTGAAAAGTAAAGCCGGGTACTATGGAAACAACGCTGAGTCGCCTTTTTTGACTCTCCTTCTGCAGTCCCCCTCAGGACGCTTCCCGTTAATACGGCAGATTCAATCGGGCGTATTTGGCGTCCTGGTCGCAGAGATATCATTACGCAGCCACATGGGTTCTTATAACAGCTTTTTCAACCCTCATTGCTGTTGCGATGGTCATGCCAAATTGTTACAAATCATTTGAAAAGGTCGCGAGGAAGGGGCAGTATGTATAAAAAGATTTTGGTTCCGTTGGACGGTTCGGAATTGGCAGAAAAGGCGCTGGATCATGCTGAGAAACTGGCCGAGACCTTTGATGCTGAAGTTATTCTATTGCAAGTCGTTGCTTTTATGCCCATCTATGGGGCTCCGGAGTTGGTGGTGCCTTTTGTCGTTGATGAGAAACAGCAGGAAGCGGCCGAGAAATATCTCACCCACCTTGCCGAGGAATTGAAGAAGAGCGGCCTCAAGGTTACGACGAAAGTCAAGGTGGGTATGCAGGTGGCCGGAGAGATTATCGATTTCGCAAAAGAAAGCGGAGTAGATTTGATCGTGATGTGCACCCATGGTCGTTCGGGAATTACCCGGTGGGTCTTGGGGAGTGTTGCGCACAAGGTCTTAACCCGGGCCGAAACGCCCATCCTCCTAGTGCATCTCAGAAGATGACTGCTGTAAGCGAATCTCTGAACCTTTGATAACCCCTCTACCCAAAACTTTATTTCCGGAACTTTCTGTTCGCTAATTTTATAAAAAGATGCGTAGTCCAATCACAAATGGACGATTCGGTTAAGTCTCGACTTCTATGGATAACTCATCCTAAACCCATTATTGACATGTGAGCGATATTATGATAGTTTCTTGATAAGAGAATGGACAGGAGTGAATCAATTCTGTCAAAATCAATGTTCAGTTTGGGATATCTTACGTGAAAAAAGAGCCCACGCGAATTCTTCTGGCCATAGTGATTCCCTTATGTATCCTGGCATCTTTTACTTACGGTCAGTACTATACTCTGGCATCGGCCGATTTTATTTCTCATGATCTGAAGCTTGAGAATTTCGATCATGACTATCTGTCGGCCGTTAATCAGAATCAACTGAAAGTGTATGGATCATACGGTTTTCTCGAAAGCTTCCGGCTGTCACGTCTGCTCGAACGGTCTTTCCATCTCGTATCCCAGGTAGTTTCTCTCGATCAGATGGAATTGATCCTCCGTTGTTAAGAAGACGCAATTCTCTTCGATTTCCTCATTGACCTCTAACCGCCTTGATTCGTTTACTAAGAGCGTTGCGGGAGACGTTTCTACAGGAGTTATCTCCATGTGAGAAGCCTGAGAGGTTTGAGGAAAGGTGAACAGTAGCAGAAGGCCTCTGTAGCCTTCATTATTTGAATTGTTTCTTTGGGAGATTTCAGAAAGGAGGATGTATGCTTGCGGGACCGGATTTGTTGGTTATCTTGGTAATTGCTTTGGTCGTCTTTGGTGGTAATAGAATTGCGGACCTGGGTTCGGGTCTTGGAAAGGGGATTCGAAACTTCAAGAAAGGCTTGGAAGGTGACGAGACCCCTCAAAAGAAATTGGAAGACGATTCAGGTAAAACTAAAGCGTAGATAATTGTCTCGTCATTCTAAACGCATTGAATTGTCCCTTTTGGAACTTTCGAAGGAGAAGGGAGGATTTATGCTTTCAGGTCCTGGTGTTTCGGCCATCCTGGTGATTGCTTTGTTTGTTTTTGGGCCCCAGAAGCTTCCAGAGTTGGCCAAGTCACTCGGCAGAGCTATACAAATCTTGTGGTAGTTGCTTCAAGCCAAAGGGATATCATTTATTTCATCACACCTTCCGAATATTGACTCCTCAGGCTGATATGGTTCGATTGCTCAGACAACTCACGAAGAACGATCTTGGGCAGCGAAATCCGGTGAAACGGAAAGAAAAAGAACAACCTTGAAAACGTTATTAATCATTTATGTGATTTGCCGCTTGCTAATCCGTTTTCTGTTCGTGACGATGAAGGGGTTGTTCATTATCCTTGGCATTTCTTGGTCTGCCTTCTTTCTGCTGCTCGTCCTGCTTTATTATAAGAAGAGCAGACAAAAAGTACAGTAAACCCGTTGCCAGCAGCGAGGCATTATTTTTGACGGGTTAGACAGGTATGAGCATAGGGTATCCCCTTCTTTCAAGGAAACAGCAAGGAGAATTTGCTTTTTGGAGTCTAATCGGAGTATAAGAATGAAAAGTAAAGATCCCAAAATAATATGAAGACCAGTTACGCGTTCAAGTCCATTTTTTTGGTCTCTTTTGTTATCCTTGGAACCTACTTTTTTATCCACTATGAACTTAACCTCTTCCTCCTCGACCAGAATAAGCTCATTGAGTTCATTAACTCCTTTCATCCTTACGACGATTTCATTTTCATCGTTTTCCAGATCTTCCAGGTGCTCATCGTAGGGACCATACCGGGTGAAATAAGTGAATTCATAGGGGGTTATATCTACGGCCCTGTTTTAGGGACGATTTATTCTGCCATCGGTCTGTGCATCGGTTCATGGTTGGCATTTGCCCTCGCCAGAGTATATGGCTTGCCCTTTGTAAGACGAATTGTGAGGCCTTCGATTATGGAAAAATATGATTATCTTATGGAGCACCAGGGGCGTCACATCTCCTTTATCCTTTTCATGGTCCCGGGTTTTCCCAAGGCCGCGCTTTGTTACATCATCGGTCTTAGCCATATGACCATTTGGACTTTTATTGCCGTCTCTACCCCTGGCAGGTTATTGGGAATTATTTTAGTTTCAATATGTGGAAGTTCTCTCAAAAACCATCAAGGTATGATTTTTTTCATCCTTTTGGCAATCATGAGTATCCTCTTTTTACTGGTTTATTTTTTCCGAGACCGATTGCTGAAATTGGCAGGGAACTGGAAAAGTATGGACATAGAGAAGAAAAAATAACATAGGCTGGGTCGGAGGAAACATTTCTATCCCCGTTAGATCACCGTATCGCACGAGAGCCATCATAAGGATGAAACGGATAATAAAAGCATCTACAATACTTATAGTTGCAACAGAACTACTCATGACATTGTCGAGGTGTTCATATTACCAACAAATAGCCTGTGCGTATTAGGCCGAATTCATTCCTTCCTTTCAAGACGGGCTTCGATATACATTTCTTTTTTTTGCGAAATACTGGTTTCTCCTTATTTACTCCCTACACAACCGTGGTAGCGTTTACGTATATGACGGTTAATACCCACGGAAGGTGGAGGGGCTTTATGAAAAGATCCATAGGTTCATTTCTTTTATGTGTAGCGGTATTGCTTTTCATCTTTGTGACAAAAGCGATGACGGATGAAGGTGCCTACGACGGAAACCCCCCGTTCAAGCTCGATCTGCTGGAATTCGTCAGGATGAAAACAGGTGCCACGGGAGCAGAGACGCCAGTTTATCATCCGAGAAACCCTTACAATATTTTCATCAACTATGAGCTGGGCATGCACTGTGTCGGCTTCGATATCTCCTACTGCTGTATCATCCCTTCTTACAACAGCATTCAGGCGCAAGCGGTACAATCAGGAGTCCACGGGGAAAAGCCACGCCTGCTATCCCCGGATGACAAGGTGAAGCTCCGCTATATGGTCAGGGACAACAGCTACAGCGAAGGCAACAAGATGAAATACTGGCAGGTCCTCAAGGATGTCAGCGGAAACGGAACAATGAATGACCCCAACGATAACATGGCAAACTATGTCTGGGATCATCTGTTTATTTATAAAGATTTGGAAGGGACAATTCCCAAAAACCCTGAAGCAGCCCAAAGGCTGCATATAGGAAAAGAAATCCCCGTAAACGTTGATTCGGGGCCTTCGGGTAAGCCTGTTTCGGGGGGCACGATGAACTACGCCAAAGGGAATGGAGGCAATATCGTTTTTGCCGATTCCGTTATACCTGAGATTAAGAACATCCCCCTTAAGCTCACATCGTCATACCTTTGGGACGCACTCGGCCTTCCACTGACGGCCTTCAACGACAGCGGAAGAAAGGGATCGATAAGGACCGTCACCGATCGTGATTTTCAGCCTTACCAGTATGCCGTTGTTCAGATGAGGAACGCAAACGACGACCCGGTGATGCTGAGCGGGAGGACCGTCGAATTTTTCGGAACCGAGCCGGTGGATATTTCGAACTGTTCTTTATGTCATTCGGGACAAGGGCAAGCAGCAAGGCTCTCCAGAGAAACCGGCTTGTCGTTGTTGGACAAAGAGTACGCTTACTGGAAAAAGAATTATCCGGACGTGACGGAGTATATGGCCAGGCTTTCAGCGACCACGATCAATATCCTGGAACTTCACGACAAACATTTCAAGACAACCTTTCTAAAGTTTTATGATCCGGATGCGGCATCGAACAGACTTGGCAAGGTAGGGTCGGTCAATTGTGCGGATTGCCATGGAGATAATATGTCGGGAAACCTACAGACTCCGAGGCCGGGGACAACTGGGTATACGCCGATCAAAGGGAAACCGCTCACCGAGGCGGTCCATTCCGTACACGCCCAGTTGATTCCCATGCCCGATAAGGCAGGAAGAACACAGAACTGTCAGGCGTGCCATCCGACGCACTGGCAGAAGGAAGAGATGAACGACCTTAAGACAAATCCGTACCGGATCACAGACGATCGCGGGAACCCCCGATTCTCGGATTCGGACCTGCGGACCTCCGGAGGTGGGTGTTTCCTGAGAAGAGATGCGCATACCAATCCCGGCGTGACGCCTCCCTTTTTCCTGAACGAAATAGGGAAGTGGTACTTGAATGAAGTAAGCCTGAAAGACGAAGGGGGAAAACCGGTTCAAAAAATGAGGGGGTTATACTGTACAAACTGCCACAACCATTTGACCCACCAATTATATAGATATGACGATCTCAGGAACGCCGTCCTGCAAGAGGGAAAGACATTAAGGAATAGGCCAATCGAAGAGGTCATCCAGACGGTAGCGGGCGGGGAAAAAAAGAGATTCAAGGCCTTTTTTGCGGACCCCAGCGTGAGTGCGGATGAAAATCCGCTATACGGCTACTATGCGAATCATGAGGGAGCAATCCTCTCACGAACGTTAAAGGAAAAGGATGGGAGAGTGACACTGTTGCCGTGGAATGCGAGCAGCGGAGAGACGGTCACCTTTGCCTCGGTATCCGGAGGCAGTGATTGGTGGCTGTCGCCGGCCGAACCCCATTGTGCGAACTGCCATATCGCCCCTTTTGTCGAGAGCGGAGGAGGGAAATACTTTCCCATCGACCAACCTAACAAATACTCGCTTTACCGATATTCAAAAGCACACGGACTCCTTGCATGCCAATCCTGCCACCAATCGATGCATGGCTTGTACCCCGTTCGATACGATGGGGCGAAGCAAACAGTAGACTTAACGTCCCATGAACAGGCCTTACAGTTCAGCCCGGACGGAAAATATGCCGGACCGGTAACGTGTGCGGCGTGTCATACCGTGAATCAGAAAGGGATTCCGATTCAGTTGAGCCGGACGGAATACTACGACGATTACTGGGCCTCCGTGGTTCTTCTTCACTTCATGCGTGAGGGAGATCAGAAGATGTCTGTTTCAGAACTGACAAAAAAATATCCCTACAGACGGGCAACAGAGATTGTTGAAAAAGGATGGAGGTGAGGAGCAAAGGAGTAACTACGCCCAAATTCCAGGAATAGGTTTTCCACAATACTTGCACTTCCCGGCCTTGAGGTTGATTTCTCCGACCATATATCCCCTCCGCTGGATGACCATTTTTTTGCACTTCGGGCAGAAGGTATTTTCACCCTCATGACCAGGGACGTTCCCGATATAGACGTATTCAAGACCCGCAGAAAAAGCGACTTCTCTGGCTTTCTCCAATGTCGAGACGGGTGTGGAGGGAAGGGTTTTCAGTTTGTACAAAGGGAAGAAACGGGAGAAATGGATCGGGGTATCCGCTCCCAATTCTCTTTTTATCCAGAGGCACATCTCTTTCATGGTCGATATCTCATCGTTTTTTGTGGGGATAACAAGGTTTGTAATCTCCAGATGGACTTTGTTCCGTTTCAGCGTCTTCAATGTCTCAAGAACGGGGTTGAGTTCTCCACCGCATACGTCGCGATAAAAATTCTCTGTGAACCCCTTCAAATCGATATTGGCTGCGTCTAACACCTGGCATAATTGTTTGAGAGGGGCCGGATTGATAAAGCCATTCGAGTGGTAAACGCTCAGAAGCCCTGACTTCTTGGCGAGAGCACCGATGTCAACCATGTATTCATAAAAGATCGTCGGCTCCACATAGGTATAAGCAACGGAATGGGCTCCGGTCTCTTTGGCTTCCTTGATCACCATCTCGGACGAGAATTCCTTACTGTAGACATCCTCCGGAGCGGCCTGGGAGATTTCCCAATTCTGGCAGAACTTGCACTGGAAATTGCATCCTGCTGTTGCCAGGGAGAAGGAAGTGGTTCCGGGGAGAACGTGAAAAAAAGGTTTCTTCTCAATCGGATCGATATGAACCGCACAGGGATTTCCGTAGACCAAGCTGTAATATTTCCCATCGCGATTTTCGCGCACCTTGCAAATGCCTCTCTTGCCCTTGGCCACGCGGCAGCGGTGAGGACACAGCTCGCACTGGATTTCTCCTCCAGCGAGCGGAGTGAAATAAGGGGATAGTTTCGTCTTGATGAGTCCCTTCGTGGGCGTTTGCGCGCGGGAGATTTTCGGGAGGCCAAAGAGACTGGCGGTGGAGAGCGTGCAGAAGCTTACGCCGCAGAACCGTAAGAACTGTCGCTTCGTCAATCGGCGATTGGATGAAGCGTCGGTCCTCATCAAGTTTTCAAAGCAAATTAAAGGTTCACTCATTTTTTATCTTCCTTTTCAGATCTTGGTCACGATTAGGTATAATTTACTTTGGATTGCTTAGTCAATACCTTTTCAGCAACCGCCAGAACAGTCTTAGATGCTGAGACATTCCGTCTGTTGGCCCTTGCATCTTTGCTGCGATTCAATGACGACCTTTATAGCCGATTCACGGTCTTCCCAGCCCTTCACTCTGGTTTTTTTCCTCTCCAGATCCTTGTAAACCGAGAAGAAGTGGTGTATCTCTTTGAGTAAGTGGGGCGGGACATCGGACAGGCTCTTAACATAATTCCATAAGGGATCAGAGACGGGGACGCAGAGAATCTTCTCATCCATTCCCTTCTCATCCCACATAATGAAGACTCCCACAGGGTTTGCTTCGATAATGCACCCTGGAAAAGTTGGCTCCCAAACCAGCACCAGGGCGTCAAGGGCATCTCCGTCCTGCGCTAACGTGTCTAAAATAAAACCGTAATCGCTTGGGTAATGCATCGAAGAAAAGAGCATTCTATCGAATTTGAGTAGTCTCTTTTGTTTGTCGTACTCGTACTTGTTTCTGCCTCCCTTGGGGATTTCAATCATAACCGTAACCGTCATTGCCCCCTTCCCATCAACCTTCCTGTGAGTTTCCATACCATGGCCCCCGTTCGCTTAGATTTTCTCTATAAGCCATTATACACCTCCAAATACCCGGCCTGCAAACCTAATTCGTCATCATTGACAACGTTGTCGTTTTTGCTATATTGAACCCCGTTAGAAATTCCAGTCCTTGCGGCCCTTCGCCGTACTCGGGTCGGTACGACGCGAAATCGACGCCGTGAGTCCCGCGAAGCGTGGGATCGACCGATTCGAGACCAAGCGGAGCATCATTTCTAACGGGGTGAACCCAAAATTTTAGAGGGATGACATGGCTTCTTATACGAGTTTCAGAGCACTTGCAGCCCGGGAAGCGGAAGGTCAGGATTATCGGATCAGGGTCGAGGTAAGAGATCCACGGGTTTTGATCATGGCCCCTCACGGCGGAAAAATCGAGCCTGCAACATCAGAAGTTGCTGAAGCGATTGCAGGGGCAGATTACTCCTTTTATAGCTTTGAGGGTTTAAAGGCTGACGGAAACGGCGTGCTTCATATCGAAAGTCACGTTTTTGATGAGCCTCGCGCACTGGGGGCCGTTGAAAAGGCCGATATCATCGTCAGCCTACATGGGCAAGTCGACCGGAAAGAGGAGTTTGTGATGGTGGGTGGTCTTGACGATGGTTTGCGTTCAGAGATACAGGGTCAGCTAGAAGCAGCTGGCTTTCGAACCCGACCTCCCTCAGAAGGACTGATGGGGACTGATCCAATGAACCTCTGTAACCGGGGAAGATCGCGGCGGGGCGTCCAATTAGAAATCAGTCGCAAGGTGCGTGATGGTCTCAGAACGAATCAGGACCGACTCCAAGTTTTCGCCACCGCTGTTAGAAAGGGGGTCCAATTATACCTGGCTAATTAAAACCATGATAATAGGTTTGAAAGGAGGAAGAGGATGAGCTTAAGTATGTTTACACCGGAGGTTCAGATCCTTGAGAAGATTGTGAGACCGCTGATCGTCTATTTTTTTCTGCTTATTGCATTTCGGCTTGCAGGGAAACGCGAACTGGGCCAGATGACACCCTTTGATTTAATCGTTCTGCTCACGATCAGCAACGTCTTACAGAATGCGATGATTGGTCCGGACAATTCTCTGACCGGGGGTCTCATCGGCGGGTTGACCTTATTTTGTGCCAACGGTTTGATCGGGCGTCTTACAATTCATTTCCCGAGAATTGCAAGACTGCTGGAAGGTAAACCCACACCCCTCATTGAAGACGGCAAAGTCCTCGCAGGAAACCTGAGGCACGAGGTCATGACGCCGGCTGAATTGGAGCGCGCCATCCGGAAGCACGAGCTCGATCCGGAGACCGATCTTGGTTTAATAAAACGGGCGCTGCTGGAGCAAGATGGGACAGTGACGATTCTACACAAAATGGAACCCGACCAAGCCCGCCACAGAAAAACCATTGGAAAATTGCTCGGGAAGGAGTAGAGGAAGGACATCCCATGATCCTGTTCCCCGTTAGCGAAGAGAAAAATAGATGGCTTAAGGAGAAGATGGAAGCCCTTGGTATCCATGAGAAGGACATTGAAGAGAAATTCATTCGGTCTTCGGGGAGAGGAGGGCAGAAGGTAAACAAGACCTCCACCTGCGTTTATCTCAAGCATCTTCCAACAGGGATCGAAGTGAAATCGATGAGAGAGAGGAATCAATCTCTCAATCGATTCCTTGCGAGACGGGAGCTTGTGATGAGAATCGAGAAGTTGTCAAGACAGTTAACGCGCGAAAAGCTGATGGTTGAGAAGGCGAGACGGCAAAAGTCGAAAAGGCGGAAGAG
This sequence comes from Syntrophaceae bacterium UBA1163, assembly GCA_002311635.1. GTDB lineage: Bacteria > Desulfobacterota > BSN033 > BSN033 > UBA1163 > UBA1163. The sequence goes on along the minus strand of DBZJ01000153.1, from coordinate 2,877 downwards.
GGCAAGGCTCAAATACAAAAGAGGGTAATCGATTCGCGCTCAGGCTTCATTCAAGGCGACCTCCGTGAAGAAAATAGCCGTAGAATGTCTTAAGGCCGAAACCGAGAAATAGCAGCACGGTTTAAGAAGCATTTTCCCGGGAGAAAGGAAGAGGATGAAGCTCAATAATATATTTTCAAGGGTCCCTTCTTTTATGCAGGATGAAATTTGTGAGACACTCCTGAAAAGGGAAGGTTTCAGGCTTGAACGAATCGTTTCGGCGGGGCAGGCGACCCCTTCTGGGAAATGGTATGATCAGGATATGAACGAATGGGTCATCGTGCTAAGCGGCAGCGCGGGGTTGTTCGTTGAGGGTGAAGAGGAAGTATTCATTTTGAAGGCCGGCGATTATATCCATATCGAACCTCACCAACGTCACCGGGTTGAATGGACAGACCCCGAGCATAAAACCGTGTGGCTCGCATTACACTTTAAATAAGAGACAATAAATTCCTGCTTCCTCTCGACGATCTGTGGCATAATAAATTAGAGACTAGCTCGTCATTCCGGGCTTGACCCGGAATTCAGTGGTTTTGATTCCCGTCTTCATGGGAATGGCCGCTTAAGAGATAATGCAAAGTAGCGTTGCAGGCGCGACACTAAGGAGGATTATGGAACAATGAAGAAAAGACTTTTAGTGATCGGAGGGGTTGCCGCAGGCCCTAAAGCAGCTGCCAAAGCAAGGCGATGTGATCCTGAGATGGAGATCGCCATTTACCAGGAAGAAGATGCCATCTCCTATGCGGGCTGCGGACTTCCTTACTATATCAGCGGTGTTATCAAAGACCGGGAAGAGTTGATTTCACGGACGCCGGGTAAGTTTGCCCAGGATGGAATCAAGATCCTGAAGAACCGCAAGATCGAAAAAATTGACCTCCCGAACTCTACCGTTTCAGGCAGAAGAAATGGATCGGGAGAGACCTTTACGGATCACTTTGATCGATTGGTTATTGCGACAGGTGCCTATCCCATCCGGCCTAAGATCGAAGGTATTGACTTGAGAGATGTCTTTTACCTTCGTTCCATCTTTGATGCGGACGCCGTCCTCGAAAGGATTCAATCGAAAGACATCCGGAATGTGGTCATTGCCGGAGGAGGTTACATCGGACTTGAAATGGCTGAGTCCCTTGTCCATTTGGGAAAAAATGTGACGATTGTGGAGCTGGCCCCTCAAATCTTAACACTTTTCGACGAAGACTTTGCCGGCATCTTGCGGCAGTATCTGGAAAAGAAAGGGGTGAAAGTCTTCACCTCGGAAGGGATTCAAGCATTAGAAGGAAAAAATGGGAAGGTCACCCATATCCGGACCGCGGCTCGTCGGTTAAACGCGGATGCCGTTTTGATGAGCCTCGGGATTCGTCCCCAGGTTGAGTTAGCAAAGCAGGCGGGATTGAGGATTGGTGAGACGGGAGCGATCTGGGTTAATGAGAAGATGGAGACAAGCGCCGAAGGGGTTTATGCGGCGGGCGATTGCTCGGAGACGACCCATCTGATCACGGGTAAGAAAGTTTGGGTCCCGTTGGGATCTACCGCCAATAAACAGGGCAGAGTGGTGGGGGTCAATGTCTGCGGCGGAAACGATACATTTCCGGGGGTCATCGGAACAACGATCTTTAAGACCTTCGATTTCAATGCGGCTAAGACAGGACTGAACATGAGAGAGGCAGAGAAGGAAGGCTTCCATCCTGTACAGGCGATTGTCAGGGGGTTCGGTCGTGCCCATTATTATCCGGGTGGAAAGGAATCAACCCTAAAAGTGATTGCCGATAAGGAGAGCGGTCGAATATTGGGGGGAGAGGCCATAGGCGAAGGCCCTTCGGACAAGTTCATCGACACTCTGGCAATGGCTCTCCATGGTACGATGACTGCCCGGCAATTAGCCTCTGTCGATCTGGCTTATGCCCCTCCGTTCAGCCCTGCGCTCTCGCCCATCATCGTGGCAGCCAATGTGCTCATGAACAAATTGGAAGGGAAGATCGAAGGAATTCAGGCCTCTGAAGTAAGAGGGAAGCTCAAGACCTCAAAAGAAAATTTCCAGGTACTGGATGTCAGAGAAGAAGACGAAGTCAAGGCAAAACGAATTTCCGGTGCAACCTGGATTCCTTATGGTGAACTAAACAAACGTCTCGCCGAGCTCGACAAAAGAAAAGAGACCGCGGTTCACTGTGCATCGGGCCTCCGGGCATATAAGGCCTGCCTCAAACTTCAACAAGAAGGCTTCGAGAATGTGAAGAATATCGATGGCGGCATGCTTTGTTGGTGCTATGATGTTGAGACCAACCCTTCGAAGGAGAAGGCCTAAGGTAAGTTATGGGGGAAAACTATTTCTTGGTAGATGGCCATGCTCATTTGAATGAGTTGAGCGGTCTCTCTGGGTCGCTTCAAGAGGCCAGGGCAGCAGGTGTACGTGGCATCGTTGGCGTAGGCATGGATATTGAGTCGAATAAAAAAATTGTTCAGATCGCCCGAGCCAACAATCAATTCGTGTATCCGGCTTTGGGTTATCACCCCTGGGTGATAAAAGAAGAGGAAATGGAGGCGAACCTTTCGTTCGTTCGGGATCATGCGAAAGAAGGAGTGGCTCTGGGTGAGATCGGGCTGGATTATAAAATCAAAGTCAAGAAGGAGTTGCAGTGGAAGGTGTTTGGGGAGCTTCTGGACATCGCTCTTGAGTCTGACAAGCCGGTGATCGTTCACTGCCGGTATTCCCATCGTCGGGCCTTTGATATGGTGAGAGAGAGGAGGATGAAGCGAGCCGTTTTTCATTGGTATTCCGGACCCCTTCGCCTCTTGGACGAAATTTTGGAGGCGGGCTATTTTATAAGCTATGCCAGAAAA
>DBZJ01000061.1 GCA_002311635.1 Syntrophaceae bacterium UBA1163 | reverse complement strand
ATACCATTTTTAAAATCTTACGTTCCCAAAAACCTATGGTCACGATACCTCTCTCTTCATTTCTTTCGGGTAACATTTATTAATGAGGCATCAGGCAATTAATGGGATGGGTTTTTGACTGAAAAATGGAAGCACCTCAAAAAATTGTGCTTGCCCCGTTAGAAATTCCAGTCCCGCTATAGCGGGACTCAAAACCAAGCGAGGCAATATTTCTAACGGGGTAAATATCGTTTCGTATTGTGCGCTCGGCAGCGCACATTGCCGGCAGACCCTGTACCTAGTCCCGCGTTTCGCGGGATACAGGGCAGTCAGGCACGATAGTCTTGCTTTGAGCTTTACGCCATGCGCTTTGCGCTCTGCGTTATGCGTGTATTTACCACTGGCCCGATCACTCAATAGCTTATTGACTCAACGCCCGAACTACCGGACAACTTTTTTATGGATGGCACCAAATATCAATTTCTCAAGCCTGATCCCGAAGATTCTCCGTTTATGCTTGATTCAGCCTTGCTTCGTCAGGAAGTGACTCAAATACCAATTCTTTCAACGTATTGAATTCGGGCTCTTCTTTTGCTCCAAAGAGTGAACGAAGCATTGCCATTAATACCCCCAGAGCCTCAGAACTGAGACAGTACGGTTCGGGGACGTATGCGGGATAGTTCGGGACGACAGCATGAAGTCTGTCCAGTCTCATAATGCTATCGGTGACCAATGGTGAGTTTTCTCTGGGGCAAAAGAAGAATTGCTTGTACATGAGAGCCCTGATTCTTGCTACCATGACCGGAGGAAATCCCCCCTCATGATCGCCTGACTCAACAGAATAAAGTGGCGCGACAATCAGGTTATCCTGTTGGAGGTGTTTTCTTCCCATCTGTTGGAGGAGAGTTTTCACGTCTTCGAAGATCGTGGTTTCTCCAGAAATGATAATTGCCGGTCTGCGTTTGGCCCGTTGGATTACCAATTCTTCGGTCTCTCTCAATGATAGGGCTTTTATGGGAAGGCGCGTTTTCTTCTTGAAGTCTCCATCAGTCATGTTTCGGATGGAGAATTTTGTTGCATAGTGTTCGTGAGGATCAAATCTTTCTACATCCAGCATTCGGGGGATAGGATCTAAATGTGTCACCGGAACCCAGCAAAATTGACCGACAACGCTGGCCCGTCTAAAAGTGTCACCGGGGAGTTTTACATAAAAGGGATCAATAAGCTGAACTATACCCAACTTTATCCCTCTCTTAGTCAGATTCCACGTTTCCTATCTTCGCAACTCCACTCAACCCTTCCTCGAGGTCTTCATCATCCACAAGCGGCAGAGATTTTCTGAAGGCTCCATCGCGAGCCAGAAAGACTTTTTCCTCGGAAAGCTTATATGAACTCGCTCGATATTGCTCTTGCAGGGCAGAAATTAGTTGTTTGGCTTTTTGAGTTTTGGATTTTGAAATCTTTTTCATCTCAAGCTTTGGCAGGTCAATAGGAAGGCGAGCCTTTGAAAAGTCAAGCGAATCTCCCCTCTTGACATCTTCCATCGGTTCGGTGTCGTAATACACATGATCAAGAAGCCCTGGGGTATCATCCGCCCACTTCTTTATAGCTCCTTTAAGCGAACTCCAAACATAGATACTCAATTGACTCTCAAAATCAGCCCCTTCCTCTGAAGGGCATGAATACAGGAAGCGATCCTTATCATCATATTTGCTTTCAAAAGGTTTCGCTTCTATTAAACCAACCTCCACCGCCTTTTTTAGGGCCAAAAAGGATTCCGTGCAATAAGGACCAAAATAAACAAATTTCCATGGCCACCCGGTCAGAGTCTCCCCTTTGTTTTCCCGCGCATAATAAAGGTCGGTAAGATAGACGAATTTAACAACCCTGATTGGGGATAATGGGGCACCGAACTCGGTGGCCTGACAGACGATAAATTGGATCAACTTGCCCGGGTCAATTCGCATGAAATGTTGTACCCTTGCCCTTTAGTATAATATGTCTACAGCAACTTAACACATCCACTGACCTTGTTTTTATTTTCGAAGTTCGTTTAGCGGTACCCAGTCGCCGGGTGCGCGCTCGTATTGCCAGAAGGTCCAGCCATTACAAGTTCTTCGTTTACAGGCTGCTGCGCCTGCGAGAGAGGGAGACCAGTAAACTTTCCTTTTAAACCTAATCGATCCATTACGGCCAACACGGGCTTTAATAATTTTTCCTTTATAGCGGGCCTGCAATTTTATTGGTCCGTCGATATAATCCGCCAGAATAGGTTGCCTTCCTGTGGCTAACTTTCCTTCTTCCACATCTAAAACCTTTTCCTTACCCAAAAGTGAAAGAAGCTCATTACGTTGACGTGAGCGGATATCTCTCGCAAATCTTCTTCGAACATCGTCTGATCTCAGAAATTTCCCCTTTTGTTTGTTTCCTTTCGGCTTAACGACCCGGAGGATAAGAGATTCCAACTCTTTTAAATGGCTGTCGCCAATAGTGAGATAAACGCTGAATCGATCCCAAGAAGCCTGGTGATGGTCCCGCAGATGATGAGCGAGACGAGAGCGAAGATTACTTGCTAATCCTATGTAGTATAGTTTGTTTCGCCGATAGAGTGCATAAACACCCTGTCGGCGCCGAACATATCTGCGGACGATGTCTTGATACTTCTCCAATGCTTCACGGGAAATACTCTCCAAATGCTGGCTAACTAATGGCATCCGTTTACTCATTTACAATTCTCCTTTGAAGGCTTTGTCGAGGATGGATGGTAATAAGGCTTCAAGTTCAGAGGTGGTGTTAACCTGCAATCCTGATAGTACCTCCAACTTATCTGTTAAACCGCCCAAATACTCCACTATCCGCCGCTGTTCTTCAAGAGGTGGAATAGGCACTCGAATATTTGCGAGCTTCTTACCGTTTACGTTGGGCTGCCCTGTTCCTTTCTTCTCTTCAATTACTTGTATCCAATAGGAAGGGGACTGAAAGTATTGGTACAAATACTCCGGGGTGACCGTGGAACGGACACGGAGACGAATAAGATACGATGCAAAAACGGCCTCGGGACAATCCCGTATGAGGAAGCTCTTCCCTGTCGTTGCGCCTGTTCGTGCGAATAAAATGTCGTTCTCTTTGAGAAAATATGGTCGAGGATTCGGGCAGCTACAGTACGGGACGTTGTCCCAGTTAACACGTCCATTCTGGATATCCGTAATCCGCAAGAAGCGCGGGCCTACAGGTTCGGTTGTTGCGGACTCCGTATAACCATACTGTGGCATTTCGCAGAAATCCCCCACTCTTGCCTCTGACCAATGGGGCTTGGGTTTAAAAGCTACTCTACTGGCGGATGCGAATAAGGCCGGCAGTTCTTGCGTAGTTTCATGACAAAGGCGATGGGCTTCTTCGATTTTGGTGACCATTTTCTCAATCTTGGTCACGATCCGCTGCTGTTCAGTTAAAGGAGGAAGAGGGGTCTGATATTCAAGAACATGCGAAGGACGAATAGCAGCATAATTTGTGGTTCCTCTGGCAGAAACCTGATCAAAAAAATCCGGAGTTTTAATAAAGTAACCGAGAAAATTACGATCAAGCCGGGTTCGATCGACATCAAAAAGAAAATAGTGACTACTAACTATAGCGCCGGCAAGTTCATCAGGAACGATTCCATATCCACCAACTTTTGCATCAATCTCAGCAACAAGAAAATCACCTGAACGACAAATCTGTTGCTCTTTGGTCTTTAATTCACTCCCTGCAACCAAGTCCCGGAGCACAATACCCTTGACATGCAACTGGACGCGACAACGCTTGTAAGTACTAAGGTCATCAATTCGCACGAAATCTTTGCGGTGATTTATCACTTCTCCTAACTTTACCTTTGGCCATGAATTATTCATTAATTGCTCTCCGATAAAGCTCGCTTTATGTCGGTTATAATTTCTATGATTCTTTGCTCTTTCTTAAGGATATCCCCCACTAATTGATATGGAGGCATGTGTTCGAAGTCTTGTTTGCTGTTTGGATTCTTAATGTCAAGATTAGCCGAAATAAGATTCCCTCCTTCATCGTATTTTAGGATTTCCTCTGCCGAAGCTTTCCATGCCTGTTCGTTTTCTTTTCGGGCCTCCCACCATGCCAAACAATCCGCAAACTCTTCATATTGCAAAGGCTGGGTCTTGGTATATTGTTTTCGGCCCTCGGGTAAAGGAAGTTCATAATACCAGATCTCTTTCGTCGGACCGGATCGGTCAAAAAATAACAAATTTGTGACAATACCTGTGTAGGGGGCAAACACGCCATTGGGTAATCTCACAATGGTGTGGAGATTGAATTCTTTCAGAAGTTCTTCTTTAATCCGGGCACAGACTCCATCACCGAAGAGTGTCCCATTGGGGACAACAACACCAGCCCGCCCTGGCTTTGGGGGCCTTTTCAATTTGCGCATGATGAGTTGGAGAAAGAGAAGTGCTGTTTCTGCGGTTTGCTTATCATCTGGAAAGTTTCCCAAAATCCCACGTTCCTCTTCACCGCCGAAAGGTGGATTCGTAAGTATTATATCCACTCGGTCCTTATCTCCTATTTCTCTTAGGGGAAAACGCAAACTGTTGAGAGGATCTATCCTCGGATATTCAAGCCCATGAAGCAACAGATTCATTTGGGCGAGAAGGTAAGGTAAAGGTTTAGCTTCGCCTCCAAAGATGCTCTTTGTTTGAAGAATGTCGCGATCTTGTACGGTCTTACATTGCTTTTCCAGGTGATTGAAAGTTTCTACAAGAAAACCTCCGGTGCCGCAGGCTGGGTCAAGAATGGTTTCACCAAGGCGTGGATTGATCACTTCAACCATGAAACGGACAACAGGGCGGGGAGTGTAAAATTCTCCGGAGTCACCTGCTGAATCGCGCATCTCTTTAAGCATGGATTCATACAGATGGCTGAGAGTGTGAATCTCCTGTGAGGAGTTAAAGTGGATGCCGTTGATCTTATTAATGATATCGCGTAGTAGGTAGCCACTGATCATCCGGTTTGTAACGCCTTTAAAAACAATGGCAATCACATCGCGGCGGTCGCCCCCGTTTGAACTTTGAAGGTTCCTTAAATATGCGAAGAGACCAGGGCCTTTTGTTCCGTCGGGGCGTATTGCCTCTTCGTTGTTAATAAAAGCAGTCAGTTCGTTACCAGTTATTCCATCTTCTTTTGCTGCCCAATCCCGCCATCGGTAAGGTGGCTCAATAGCCTTGCGGAACTTCTTTCCTGCTATAGTGGCCTCATGTTCACGGATCTGTTCCAAGTCATCAAGGAACTTGAGAAACATGATCCACGTAAGCATGGGAAGACGATCCAAGTCTCCACTTAGTCCCTTGTCTTTTCGCATGATATCCCGCGAAGACTTAATGAGGCTTCCCAATTCCTGGGCTGTAGTTAAAGGGATGGCATTCTTTGATTTGACACTTCGAGCCATTTTAGCTCCTACCCTTCCACCCAAACATCGTCTAGGTAGATCGCAGAGGTGCCTGCCTGTTTGGCTGCCTTTCTTACCAATTCCTGTAAGTTCCAAAACTGTTTAGCGGTTGAGAGATCTTTAATTCTATTGGGAACTTCAGACAACCCACAACCACGTAACTTTCCCAGTACTTTGGAATCAAGAGGAACGTAGAGAAGTGGGACAAGTCGCTTTACCTCTTTATTTGAGCAGATACGTGACCTTAAAACAATCTCCCGAACAAAAATCGAAAGGATCTTGGTGCAGTGACCCCATTTCAGGCCCTTACCGAGTTTTTCATTTCTTGCATTTTTTCTTAGTACTGCATTTTCAATCCGGTCAAGCTGCTGCTTGTAGAATGTCTTAAATTCTGACTCGTTACTAATTTTTCGCAAATCCTCAATAGGAACTGAAACTAAGACACTTAATATGTCATCTTTTGTCTTTTCTTCAAATACCCTAATTAATGATGCATCCAAGGTGACCAGTCCTGTTCTTCTAATCGCCGCATACTTCTGCTGGTTTTTAACTTCGCCGAACAGCTCAACAAGGTTTTTGCTAGTGTAAAAGCTTTTCAGCTTGGCTCTCCTCATGCAGCATAAAGCAGGGTCTGCAACTGATTAACTGCTTCCTTCAATTTCTCCGCCCCTCCAAACAAGTCTGCAATCTCTATCACATTACCATGGTTAGAAATTGGTGGAACCTTCAGCACATCGGGAATGATAAACTGGGCAGTTCCATAATCAGAATATTTATCGAGGAGTTCACTAAGTATCGTCTTGGCTTCGGGGCCATATTGGTCAAAAAAATCTTTCTTATCCTTTTTCAACCTATCTGCCCTTTCACGCCGTGTTTTCAGTGGAGCATTGTAGGCGACGTGACATAAAAGGTCGAAAGGATCGGCCTCAGGTTGATTTGTGGCAGAGGCTAACCCCTCGAAGTCGATTCCTCTTTCCTCAAGTAAGGCAATAACCTCGGACCGCTGTTCTGGATTCTCCCAGCGTCTTCGTAATTCAATAGCTGTAGGATAAAGCGTCCTGACTTTTTCTGCGGTATAGTCCGTGAATTTAACAACCCGGAGTTGCCTTCCATCGGTATCAAGTTCATAAACGAGATGGGCAGCGATCTCGACATGGCCACCATCGAAATAATACTTCCGCCGCTGTCCCTCCGAATCATCTGGAATGGTAGGCGTCACTTGCCATTCTATTTCAGGCTCGGGGACGACTACCTCTCCTTCAACGACTTCGTAGGTTTTGGGGATCAATTCTCCTTTTTCATCAATCTCCTCTTCTGTTAAGAGTGCCGGCTCCCCATCAAATTCTGGGTCCGCAAAAAGACGAGTGGCACTGCCTGTATAATCCAAGATGTTAAAGAAAAACTTGTCGTAATCGTCTCGAACGCGGGTGCCACGGCCTATGATCTGCTTGAATTCAGTCATCGAATTAATAACCCGAACCAAGGCAACATTTTTGCAGGTCTGAACATCTACCCCGATCGTTAGAAGCTTCGATGTGGTAACAATTACAGGGGAAACTGTTTCAAGTTCCTGAAACCTGCTTAGATGTCCTCGGCCAGTTTGTCCCTCATCGGATGTGATACGACAGACATAATCAGGATACTTCTGCACAAGCTCGGCATTTAAATTATTCAGGGCACGACGCATCTCATCGGCATGCTCTTGGTCCACACAGAAAACAATGGTCTTAGCAAATGGGTCGTTTTTCTTTAGAAACTCGGTTAAATGACGAGAGACGGCCTCAGTTCTTGCACGGAGCGCGACAATCCGTTCAAAATCTGGAGTATGATATTCCTCGTCCGGGATATCCCGGCCAAAGCGATCAAGATCGCCTTTGCTGGGACGCCATCCGGCAGCGTCGTAGGTTGTTATCACACGGTGCACTCGGTAGGGGGCAAGGAATCCATCATCAATTCCCTGACGAAGACTGTAGGTGTAAACTGGATTCCCGAAGTACCGGTAAGTGTCCCTATTATCCTCTCGAAGCGGTGTCGCGGTCATACCAAGTTGATAAGCCGGCTTAAAATATTCAAGAATCTCCCGCCAGTTACTTTCGTCACGCGCACTTCCTCGGTGGCACTCATCCACGATAATGAGATCGAAGAAATCAGGCGAATACTCCCTGTATAGACCAGGACGTCGCTCGTCTTTGGCAATCGCCTGATAGGTTGAGAAGTAAATCTCACGGCCTTTATTGGCCACGCCATTCTCGATCTTCCAGCGGGCATCGTCAAAAGGAGCAAAGTCTTTATCTTTGGGATCGTCAACAAGAATGTTTCGATCTGCGAGATAAAGGATCTTGGGGTGCCCGTATTCGCCAGTCTTGTTCCATAATGCGCTCCAGAGCTTCCAGCAAATTTGAAAAGCAACCAAAGTCTTTCCGGAACCTGTTGCCATGGTCAGAAGAATTCGACGCTTTCCCTGGAGGATTGCCTGGACTGCACGGTTTATTGCGATCTCTTGATAATATCGGGCGGCCTTTTGACTTTGGGTATAATAGGGTGTGAGGAGGCGCTTTGTTGTCTCTTCATTCAGATTCTGTGAAGATTTGAGACGTGCCCAGAGGTCGGCTGGGGGTGGGAATGAGTCCAGTTCTCTTTCCTTGCCAGTGAGATAATCAAATTCAATGATGCCATGGCCATTTGTAGAATAAGCAAATTTCAATCCCAGAATTTCGGAATAATCCTTAGCCTGTTGAAGCCCATCACCCGGTAACTTATAAGCGGCTTTTGCTTCGATAACACCGATCATGAAGTCGCGGGTGTAACGAAGCAGATAGTCAGCTCGCTTTTGTTTCTGGCGTTTGATCTTTTTCCCTATAACTACGATACGACCATCGGTAAAGGTCTTTTGCTCTGTAAAGGAATGAGGTTCATTATCCCACTCAGCATCGATGAGCTTTGGAAGAACATATTTTCGGCAGGTATCCGCTTCGGTGATCATAATCTAATTTCTTGTCTGAAAAGGCATCGGTGTCGTGTCAACACTATTTACTATTCCCCTCACCTTTCAATTGTTCAGATGTTCTCCCATAACCGTGAGTCGTAAAGCGCGAGGCGTTAGGCGTTTGGTCCGAAAAACAAAAACCCATTTCATTAACACCGTGATTCGTGACTCGTGACTGCAAGAAAAGCACAGAGCAAAGAGCATGGAACATAGCGTAAACATCCAAGCGTAAAGCGTGAAGCGAAAATCCAAACCAAAAACTGCTTTGATGCGATTCCCCCATAAGAGCTCATTGTCTTTTTTGCTTCTTAGATCCTCTTGAGGATTTGTAGGGCACACGCGGTTCTTCCACCAGAAAGCCTATTCGTCTCTTTGGCGGTTG
>DBZJ01000054.1 GCA_002311635.1 Syntrophaceae bacterium UBA1163 | reverse complement strand
CGTTCCCAAAAACCTATGGTCACGATACCTCTCTCTTCATTTCTTTCGGGTAACATTTATTAATGAGGCATCAGGTTCATCACGAATCACCAATCACGATTCACCAGCCACGAGCTTCAGTCGGCCTGTTTTCTCAAGAAAGTGGGGATGTCAAAACGATCCTCGTCCTCCATGGAGAAATCCGACGGCGGATCCAGTTTGAGCTCATCGAAACGCTCGTTGGTCTTACCCCTCCTCATAAAAGCGGGAATATCCCTGTTATTTTCCTTGTTGCTGAAGGAAAAGCGCGGCAGGTCCTTATTTTGCTCCCGTAGGCCAAACGAGATAGGAGCTATTTTCTTAAACTGCGCTGTTCTCTTATCCTCCTTCTTTCCAAAACCCGTAGCGATCACGGTCACCCGAATCTCTTCCTTCATGGTTTTGTCGACCACCATCCCCCAGATCACCGTGGCATCTTCATGGGCTTCCTTCTGAACGAGAGTCGTTGCCTCGTTGATTTCGCTGAGGGTCATATTCTCTCCCCCGGTGATGTTGATGAGAAGGCCCCGGGCCCCTTCGATCGTAATATCTTCCAGCAGAGGGCTGGAAATCGCTCTTTGAGCGGCCTCCACCGATCGGTTCTCACCCGCAGCAATTCCCGTCCCCATCAGTGCCATTCCTGTCTCAGCCATGACGGTCCGGACATCGGCGAAATCCAGATTGATAATTCCGTGGCCGACGATGATGTCCGAGATCCCTTTCGCAGCATGATAGAGGACCTCATCCGCTCTTTTAAAAGCCTCCAGCAGCGTCATGCTTTTCCCGCCAATGCCGAGGAGCCGCTGGTTCGGGATGGTGATGAGGGCATCCGCCGTCATCTTCAGGTTAGCCAGTCCTTCTTCCGCCTGGCTCATCCTCTTCTTTCCTTCGAAATGGAAAGGTTTGGTCACGATCGCCACAGTGAGGGCACCCATTTCACGGGCCACTTCGGCAATCACCGGCGCGCCGCCCGTTCCGGTCCCGCCGCCCAACCCAGATGTGATGAAGACCATGTCCGCCCCTTTCAGGGCCTCGCGGATCTTCTCTACATCCTCAAGAGCAGCCTTCCTTCCTATCTCCGGATTGGCTCCGGCTCCCAGGCCCTTGGTCAAGTTCTCTCCCAATTGCAATTTCATGGGGGCCATATTTGCCGCCAACGCCTGCGCATCGGTATTGGCTGCGATAAACTCAACACCGGAGAGCTGGTACGAAATCATGGTATTCAGGGCATTGTTCCCTCCTCCTCCAATCCCGATGATCTTGACCTTGGCGGCTAAATTTTTATTTTCGTCGAATTCGATCATATCCTCCCTCCTTTAGTTAAAGTGTTCGAGGATTCGAGGGTTCACGGGTTCGAGTGTTTCGTGATCGTTTAGTTTTGTTCCTATACGTTTCACTTAGCCCCTTGAACCCTTGACCCCATGAATCCTCCGGTCGTTAGAAAAATTCTTCAATCCATTCCCTCATCCGATGGGTGACTTTGCTGAAGACGTTCCCCTCGCCTACCTTAAACCGACTCTGCCCTTTCTTTCGACTTCCATAAAGAACCAGACCTACGCCGGTCGCATACATTGGACTCGCGACCAGATCGACCAATCCTCCGATGCCGACGGGCTCCCCCCTCCGAACGGGCAGATTAAAAATCTGCTCGGCCAACTCAGGAATACCTTCCAGGATGGCGCTCCCGCCGGTGAGGACAATTCCAGAGGCGAGCAGATTGGCAAATCCCGTCCTGACCACTTCGCTATGAACTAAGGTGAGAATCTCCTCGACCCTGGGTTCGACGATCTCCGCCAAGGTCTGCCTGGAGAGGACACGAGGCTTCCTGCCCCCCACACTGGGAACTTCAATGGTTTCATCCTTCCGAACCAAAGAAGTCAGGGCACATCCGTATCTTATCTTGATCTTCTCCGCTTCTTCCACCGGTGTCCGGAGTCCCATCGAGATATCGTTTGTGATATGGCTTCCTGCCAGGGAAAAAACGGATGTATGTTTGATGGCACCGTTTGAAAAGATCACGAGATCCGTCGTTCCGCCTCCGATATCGATGATGGCCACTCCCAGATCCTTCTCCTCAGAAGTGAGGACCGCTTCGCTCGACCCCAACTGCTCCAAAACAATGTCGTCCACATCCAGCCCGGCCTTGTTGGCGCATTTAATGATGTTCTGGGCAGAGGTAATCGCGCCGGTGACAATGTGAACCCTTCCCTCCAGCCGTACCCCTGACATCCCCACCGGATCTTTGATTCCATCCTGATCGTCTACAATGAATTCCTGAGGAATGATGTGAATCACCTCTCGATCCATGGGCATGGCCACGGCGCTGGCGGCATCGATCACGCGCTTCACATCATTCGGACCGATCTCTCTGTTTTTTACGGCGATCACCCCGTGGCTGTTAATCCCTTTGATATGCCCGCCCGCGATCCCTGCATAGACAGAGGTGAGATGGTATCCTGCCATCAACTCCGCTTCTTCAACCGCCTTTTTGATCGAATGGACGGTGCTTTCGATATTGACGACCACACCTTTTCGCAATCCCTTCGATGGAAACGTCCCAAGGCCGATGATATTGACCTGACCGTCAGAAATTTCCCCGACCACGGTACAGATCTTGGTCGTCCCGATATCCAACCCGACTACCAACGAATCCTTCTTCGCCACCTTTCATCACCTCCTTTCAACCCCCTGAGGGGACCCTCTTAACCAGCATTCGTTTCAAGTCGCTGCAGTCAATCGAAGCCGCCGAGAACCCTCTCTTCCGAAGGTCTGCCCAGATGAGAGACAATCGCTGCAGCTTCTCTCCAAAGTCGTCCCATCCCATTTTGACCTCCACCCCTTCCGCCTTAGTAATACAATCGATTCCATACGCCTTCTCCATATGGATCTCAGATATTTCCTGCAGGGGAGGCAGTTTTTCTCGTCCCGCGATCCTCAGAATCTCGAGGGCTTTGGTGATCAGGCGCTCCGCTTCCACTGGATCTTTTTCCAAAACCCGGCGGGTCAAACCTGTCAGATAGGGATAATTGTATTCATCTCTATCTCCTACGGGAGAGAAGATCTCCCCTTTGGTATCGATATAGTAAAGCTCTTCCAATTGAATGATCGCCATCGGTTTTTTCTCTTCTATCTGAATCAATATCTTATGGGGGAAGACCTTCATCACCCGGACCTGTTCAATCCAGGGATGGGACTCCAATCGTTTGACAACTTCCTTCAACTTGACCGAGAAGAGATTGGGCATTCCATCGATCACCGTCAAGGAGAGGAGAGTCTCTTTCGGAATCATTCGACCTCCTTCCACCTCGACTTCCCTCACTCGAAAACAGGGATCTCCCAGGAGGCGGACATAAACCCAATGGCTGACCAGGAGGAAAAAAGAGAGGAGAAGAAGTTGAAAAGCCACTCGGATCGTTTTTTTCAAGATCCTCAGGAATTTTTCGGCTCCTTTCTCTTCCCTCCTCGCTTTTGGTCGGAGAAACTTTCCCTCTCGCACTCTAACCGTCTCTCCCATAACCCCTCGAATGTGGAGCGTGAAAGGTGGACAGTGGTTTTTTACTACGTCCCTCCCTCCATTTTTAAAGAGGCCCCCAACAAAATGCGTTCAACTAAATCTTCAAACGGAATGCCGGCATAATTGGCGGCCATAGGCAAGAGACTCGTCTCGGTCATGCCGGGCATGGTGTTGATGTCAATCACAAACGGATTTTCATTTTCATCGGTCATCAGATCGACCCTCGCTACACCAGAACAATCCAGCTCTTGAAAGGCTCTACGGCTTATCTCCTGCGCATAGAGATACTTTTCTCTGGGAATCCGGGCCGGGAGAATGTACTGAGTCTCGCCCTTTGTATATTTGGAATGGTAATCGTAGAAGCCGCTCTTGGGGGCGATCTCAATGACGGGTAGAGGAATGTTCTCAAGAATGCCGACGGTGATCTCCTTCCCTTTCATAAACTCCTCTACCAATATCTCCTCATCGTATTCTCCTGCCTTCATCAGGGCAGGGCCCAGCTCTTCATCCTTCCTAACGATTGAAACACCGATCGTCGATCCCTCTCTGGCCGGTTTGACCACGACCGGCAGGGGAAGGGAAATTTTCCCGGGCAGATCTTTCTTCATCTTCTCTCGCTGAAAAACCTCATAACGAGGAGTCGGAATCTTTTCGCAAAGGAAGAATTTCTTGGACATGACCTTGTGCATGGCCAAAGCACTGGCCAGAACTCCTGACCCTGTATAGGGGATTCTCATCAACTCCAACATCCCCTGAACGGTCCCATCTTCTCCAAATCTTCCGTGAAGAGCCAAAAAGGCACACTCAATCTTTTCTTTGACCAATTTTTCCGCGATATCGTCTCCCACATCGATCGGGGTCGCCGTATACCCCTTCCCCGTGAGAGCCTTTAAGATGGCCTTGCCCGTCTTCAGGGAAATCTCTCTCTCCCTGGAAAAACCGCCCATCATCACCCCTATTTTCTTTTTCTTAAACGATGGCTCTTTCATTTCTTTACCGCCAAAACCCCACCGCGTTCATTCGATCCCCATTGCAAATCCCGAATTATGATTCGCCCACCACCTTCACCTCCCTTTCGAGGGAGATGCCTTTCCCTTCATAGACCTTTTTTTCGACGAACTCCATCAAACGGATCACCTCTTCGGCCTTGGCCTTTCCCAGATTGATGATAAAATTGGCATGACGTTCTGAAACCATCGCCCGACCGATCCGAAACCCCTTCAGCCCAGCTTCTTCGATCCATTTCCCCGCGGGACCTTCTTCGGGATTCTTGAAAACGGACCCTGCGCTGGGATAGTCCAAGGGTTGCCTTTTCTTCCTCATCTCCGAGTAAGATCTCACCCGTTCAAGAATTTCTTCCCTCTTTCCCGTCTTCAGCTTAAATCGGCCCTTGAGAATAATCCAAGAAGAGGGGATGGCCAGTCCTCGATACGAGAATCGAAGCTTCGAACGGGACTTCTCCAGAATTTCTCCGTCTTCCTTCATCAACGTCACCGAAAGAAGCACATCCTTCAGTTCGGAACCCCAGGCTCCTGCATTCATCGCCAAACCCCCTCCCACCGTTCCGGGAATGCCGAAGAAGGGTTCGAGCCCCGTGAGTCCCTTCTGGACAGAGAACTGAATCAGCCGTTGCAAGGAGAGGCCTGCTTCCGCATCTACGACCTCTCCGTCCATCTGAATCTTTTTCATCCCTTGGGCCAAACTGATTACCCATCCACGAACCCCTCTATCCCTCACCACTAAATTTGTTCCCCTCCCTAAAATCAAGAGGGGAATCTTTTTTCTCCTGGCGTAACGGACCACCTTTTTCAGCTCATTCACATCTCTGGGGAAAAAAAGGCTGTCCGCGGGGCCTCCCACCTGCATCGACGTAAACTGTCTCATCGGTGCATCGAAAAGAACCTTCCCTTTGATCAACCCCGACGCCCATTTTTTGTAGTCCCGCTCCATCATCCCATTGCGGATTGCAGATTGCGGAGTGCGGAATAAAAATCTAAAATCCAAAATCACAGATCAAAAGTTTTTCACATTCCGAAATCCGAATTCAAAGTCGATTTACTAATTCCTCTGAAATCTGCCAGATGTCTCCCGCTCCCAAGGTGATCACCAGATCCCCCGGAGAGACAACACGGAGGAGATGCTCGACGATCTCCTTCTTATCGGCTAAATAAGTCACGTCTTTATGGCCGTACTCCCGGAGCCCCTCAAAGAGGGCTTTCGATTCCACGCCTTCTATCCGATCCTCTCCTGCGGGGTAGATCTCCGTGAGGATGAGGACGTCGGCGTCATAAAATGCGGTGAGAAAATCCTTGAACAGGGCCTGCGTTCTCGTGTAGCGATGAGGCTGAAATACGGCGACGATTCTTTTCCCCCAGCCGGTCCGTGCTGCCTTCAGCGTGGCCATAATCTCCACGGGATGATGACCGTAGTCATCCACAACGAGGACTCCCCTCTTCTCTCCTTTGATCTGGAACCGTCTCTGAATCCCGCTAAAATCGCGCAGCGTTTCCTGGACGACGCGGAAGGGAATATCGAGTTCAAAAGCGGTGGCCAAGGCCGCGAGGGCATTGTAGACATTGTGGAGCCCCGGCATCCGGAGGCTCAGTCTGCCTATCTCCTGACGCTGGTGGATCACATCGAAGGAGGTAGAGAGCCCTTCGAATACAATCTCTTTGGCCTGGAAGTCAGCCTGCGGGGTCAACCCGTAAGTGGTAAAGCGCTTCTTCAACCTCGGAAGAAGGCTCTGGATGTTCGGATGATCGAGGCAGAGCACGGCCAATCCGAAAAATGGAATCTTGTTCAAAAAGCAGAGGAAAGTCTCTTTGATCTCGTCGATGCCTTTATAATAATCAAGATGCTCCGGATCGATATTGGTCACCACGGCAATGGTGGGCATCAGTTTGAGAAAGGAGCCATCGCTCTCATCGGCTTCCGCCACCAGGAATTCACCCTGCCCCAGCCTCGCATTGCTCCCGATGCTGTTGAGCCGTCCACCGATCACAACCGTGGGGTCGAGACCCCCCGCCGCCAAAACGGTCGAAATGAGGGAGGTGGTCGTCGTCTTGCCATGGGTCCCTGCGATCGCAATCCCGATTTTCATTCGCATCAGCTCCGCCAGCATCTCTGCCCTTGGGATGACCGGAATCAGCCTCTCTTCCGCGGCCTCGACCTCCGGGTTTTGTGGCCGGATGGCTGAGGAGATGACCACCACGTCCGCCTCTTTCAAATTCTCCCTCCGGTGCCCGTAGGAAATTTCGCACCCCAAAGACTGCAGTCTTCGGGTCACCTCTGTCTCCTTGACGTCGGACCCGGTGATATGGTAACCGAGATTGAGCAACACCTCGGCAATTCCGCTCATGCCGATTCCGCCAATGCCCACAAAATGAATATGCTGGATCTTCCCTCTTCGGTACATTCTTAAACCTGAACTTCAAATGTCAAAATTCCTGCCTTCGCCGAAGCAGCTTCGCGCAGGCAAATGTCAAACGAATGCCAAATGTCAAAATACTCTGTGTCTAAATCTGGTATTTGAAACTTCGGACGTTCAATTTCCTTTGAACCTTGAACTTCAACATTTGACATTTTATCCCGCAACCAACGCATAACAATGATCCACTATCTCTTCTGCCGCCCTTGGTCTCCCCAGCCGTCGGATCGCCTCTTCCATCTTAACACGCTCCTCCGGATGCTCGTAAAAATGAAGGATCATCGGGGCGACAGTCCCTCCACATAACTCCCGGTCTAAAATCATTTTGGCTGCGCCCAGATCCACTAATTTCTTGGCGTTGATCAATTGATGATCATGGGCCGCATAAGGATAAGGGACGAGGAGGGCGGCCTTTCCGCAGACCGCCAGCTCAGCCACGGTACTCGCTCCTGACCTGCAGATGACCAGATCAGAGATCTGGTAGTGGGTGGCGAGGTCCTCAAAGAAAGGCCTGACCAACGCTTCAAACCCTCTTTCTCGATACTTCCTTGACACAAAATCGAGATCTTCTTTTCCGGTTTGATGGATGATCTTGATGGAGGACTTGATTTCTTGAAGGTGATCCAGGGCTTCTATCATCGCCTGATTGATCCGGTGTGCCCCTGCACTTCCTCCAAAGATAAGAAGGGTAAATCCACCCTCTTTCTTCATCAGCCGCCCGTCTTCGCTTAAAAGGGCAAGGAATCCTTTCCTGATCGGATTTCCAGTCACAAGGGTCTTCTCCTCAGGGAAGTACTTTTTCGCCTCTTCGAATGAGACGAAGATCCGTTGGCTAAACCATTTTAGAATCCGATTCGTCATTCCAGGCATCACATTCTGTTCCTGGATGGCCCTCTTCATTCCGAGAAAGAATGCGGCCAAAAGCGTGGGCCCGGAGGCATATCCCCCTACCCCCAATACGAAATGGGGTTGAAACTCCTTCAGGATCGAATAAGCTTCGGAGACGGCCATCGGTAAGCTCCGGATGGCTTTAGCCTTCCCTAAAAGAGATTTTCCCTGAATGGGTTTCGCCTGAATCGTCTTCAGCGGAAATTTCCCTCCTGACAAAACTTTGACCTCGATGCCTCTTTCCGTTCCAATAAACAAAACTTCGTTCCCTTTCTCCCTCTCAACAAATGCCTCGGCAACCGCCATGCCCGGGAAAAGATGACCTCCTGTACCTCCTCCGGCGATCACACACTTCATCGTCTTTCCGCATGCGTCGAAAGGTGAAGAAGTATCCCCACCCCAGCCAAATTGGCGATCAAGGATGTCCCCCCGTAGCTGACGAAGGGAAGCGTCAACCCTTTTGTAGGGAGGAGTCCCAAAACAACTCCCATGTTGATCGCTGCCTGGAGGGAAATCATCAACGTGATCCCCAAAGCCAAATAGACGCCAAATCGATCCTCGAGGGAAAGCGCGATCTGGATCCCTCTGAGGGCCACAATGAAGAAGAGGAGCACAACCACCATCGCGCCCAGCAAGCCCAACTCCTCCCCGATGACTGAAAAGATGAAGTCGGTGTGGGGGGCCGGAAGGAAGAAGAGCTTCTGCCTTCCTTCTCCCAGCCCTAAGCCGAACAGGCCCCCAGAACCGAAAGACAGGAAGGATTGAATAATTTGGAAACTCGTGCCACCGGGGTCTTCCCATGGCCGGATGAAACTCATCAACCTCTTATAGCGATATCCCACATTCATCAAAAGCGCGTAAGCCACTGGAATGGCGATCAAAAAGGCACCCACAATATAAATCACCCTGGCACCGCTGACGAAGAGAAGGAGAAAGACCATCACGGTCAGAAAAAAAGCGGCTCCAAAATCGGGTTCCTTCATCACCAAAGCGATGACGAGACCGGAGAGGAGAACCGGGGGAAGAAACCCGAAGGAGAAGCTCCGAATCTTCTCCTCTTTTTTTGCTAAGAGGTATGCAAGAAAGATCACCAAACCCAGCTTAGCAAACTCTGAAGGTTGAAAGGAGAAAGACTGGATCTTCAGCCAGCGCATCGCCCCACCGCTTCGGTGCCCGATGCCAGGAACCAACACGACCACCAAGAGAAGAACGGAAAAGATGAGAATGGGATAGGCAACGCGTTTTAGAGTTTCATGAGGCAGAAACATCATCACGAGCATCAGAACGAAACCGACCGCCGCGTAAAGGGCCTGCCTCTTCAGAAAGTAGTAAGGGTCTCCGAAACGATCCCCGGCGAGGATCGCACTGGTGCTGTAAACCATCACAATCCCGATTCCCACGAGCGCAAGGACTGCAAACAGCAGGATAAAATCTAGCCTCTTTCTACCCTTCATCGCCTTCACTCACCCGACATTAGCCACTGCTGAAATAGTCTGTAAATTTCGAATTTCAAAATCTCCCGCCAGGGCGGGATCAAATCAATGACAAATAGCTTAATGCCAAAAATTTTTGACTTTTGAGCTTCATTGGAACTTTGAACTTTAACATTTGACATTAGCCCGTGCATATTCTGAAAACGGCTTCCTTAAATACTCTTCCTCTCTCCTTATAATCTTTGAACATATCGAAGCTCGAGCAGGCCGGTGAGAGGAGGACCACCTCTCCTGCTGTCGCTTTTTGGCGGGCGAGGAACACAGCCTCTTCCATGGTCTTCGCCAGGTCCGTATCAGTCAGCCCTCCAAGCTCGCGATTCATTCTCTCCTTCGCCTCTCCGATTAGAATCAAATGTTTGACCCGCTTCCGAATCAATTCTTTAAGCGGACTTAAATCCCCGTTTTTGTCCTTGCCTCCCGCAATCAGGATCACGGGTTGTGAAAAACTCTGAAGAGATTTGACCACGGAACCCACATTCGTTCCTTTGGAGTCATCGTAGAAACGAACCCCCCCGACCTCCCGGACAAATTCGAGGCGATGTTCGAGACCTTCAAACCGGTTGAGGACCGTCTGGGCCGCTTTTTTCGAACAACCGAAGCTTCTGGCTGCGGCGAGAGCTGCCATCATATTCTCAACATTGTGGATTCCCTTCAGAGGAGCTTTTGCCAAAGAATACTTTTCTCTTTTTCCCCCAAGCGTGAGGAAGATCGATTGGCCTTCGGAGAAAGCGCCTTCTTCCGGCTTATCGCTCAAGCTGAAAAAAACTTTTCTCGCCTTTACGCCCTCTCCGAACTTCATCACGATGGGATCATCTCTGTTCAGAACAGCCAGATCCCCGGAATTCTGATTCGTAAAAATGCTGACCTTCGCCTTGATGTAGTCCGTGTAACTAAGATAACGGTCAAGATGATCCTCCGTGACATTCAGAAGAACAGCGATTCGGGGACGGAAGTCCTCGATGGCCTCTAACTGAAAACTTGAGATCTCAACCACCAACACGTCCCAACGATCCCTTCCGTTTGCAAAAAGGACCAGCGGCTCTCCGACATTACCTCCCACCCCGACTTTTTTCCCATCCTCTTTCAGCATCTCGCCAATCAACAGGGTGGTCGTCGTCTTTCCGTTGGTTCCTGTGACCGAGATGATGGGGACCCGGATGAAATGGTAAGCGAGTTCAATTTCGCTGATCACCCGAACTTTTTTCTTGAGGGCCGCCTGAATGGGCTCGATGCTCAGGTCCACGCCTGGGCTCGCGACAATCATATCCTGTTTCAGAAAGGTCTCTGCTCGATGCCCGCCCCATTCTGTGGAAATATCCAGGCCCTTCAACTCTTCAACGGCCTCCTTCATCTCCTCTTCCGGCTTCATCTCTGTCGTGGTGACAAGAGATCCTTTTGACTTAAGGAATTTAGCTGTCGCTATTCCTGTTCGGGCCATGCCCACCACCAATACTCTCTTGCCTTTGAGATCCATAAATACCGTGTTTCGTGTCCGTGCCTCGTGTCCGTAATGCTTATTATTGAGAGCACAAAATAGTTTGCATTAGGAACCACGAAAAGTAGTCGTTGCGAGCCCGAAGCCCTGCACCGCATGGTGTTCAGGGCGAAGGGCGTGGCAATCTCGCTTTGAGATTGCTTTGTCGTTGCACTCCTCGCAATGACCTGCGAGGGTTAATGCAATCTATAATATGTTCCGCTTAATGAATCATAACTCTAAACTCTTAACTCTCGGTCATCTCAACTTCAGTGTGCTGATCGCAACCAGCCCGAGGATAATGGCGATGATCCAGAATCGGACAATAATCTTTGGCTCGGCCCAGCCCTTCAACTCAAAATGATGGTGAATGGGTGCCATTCTAAAGACCCGTTTCTTGCGAACCTGGTAAGAGACGACCTGGATGATGACCGAAAGCGCCTCGATCACAAAAATCCCGCCCACGATGACCAAAAGAAACTCTTGCTTCGTGATCACAGAAATCGTCCCCAGGGCTGCCCCCAGGGAGAGGGAACCTACATCCCCCATGAAAACCTGGGCTGGATAAGTATTGAACCAGAGAAACCCCAGACCCGAACCGACCAGGGCGCCGCATAAGATAGTCAGTTCCCCACTTCCTCTGACAAAAGGAATTTGGAGATAGCTGGCGAATTTGAAGTTTCCCGCAAGATAGCAGAAGAGCATAAAGGTGGCGCTGGCAATGAGCACGGGGCCAATCGCCAATCCATCCAAACCATCGGTCAAGTTGACCGCATTGGCCGAACCCACGATGACAAACATGGCAAAGAGAATGTACCAATCCCCAAGGTCCGGCATCACTTTCTTAAAAAAGGGAAAGATCAACCTGGAATCGTGGTCGATCGTGTTGAACAGGATGAAGCTGACGACAAGTCCCATGCCCACCTGAATGGGAAACTTATATCGAGCCCGGATGCCGATTCCTTTCTTATCCCTGAGCTTTTTATAGTCATCCCAAAAACCGAGGAGGCCGAACGCCAACGTGGTCACCAAAACGATCCAGACGTACGGATTCGTCAGGTCGGACCAGAAAAGGGTTGGAACGAGGATGCCGGCGAGGATAAGGCCTCCTCCCATTGTAGGAGTCCCATTCTTGGCCATGTGACGAGAAGGAACATCCTCCCTCACCACCTGTTGAATCTGAAAAGCCCTCAACTTCTTGATCAGCCAGGGCCCGATGATAAAACTGATGAGAAGAGCGGTGAGAATCGAGCAAATGGTCCGGAAGCTGATATACCGGAAGACATTGAAGAAAGAAAATAATCCGTGAAGAGGATAAAGGAGATGATATAACATTCTTTAGGCCCTCCCCTCAGCCAAACTCTCGACGATCTTTTCCATGGCCATCCGCCTTGAACCCTTGATCAATATCCAATCTCCACTTTGGATCATCTGCCTTAGCAGAGAGATCGCCTCTGAATGACTCTCCACAACCCTTGCCCTCTCCGTTGGAAGCCCGTGCCGAATCGCCGACTCGACCACAACGGGCGCCTCATCTCCCATGGCGAGGAGGAAGTCGATCGAGAGGTCACACACCATTCTCCCTATTTGTTCGTGAGCTTCGTTCGTAAAACTCCCAAGCTCTAACATATCTCCCAACACAGCAATGGCCCTTCCCATTCCTTTCACCTCTGCAAGGGTCTTGAGGGCGACTCCTGTCGAGTGAGGATTGGCATTGTACGCATCGTTGATCAGAGTCCCTCCGCCCTTGAGGGGAATAACCTCCATCCTCATGGAGAAGGGACGAAAATTCTCCAAGGCCTCCCTGGCCCGATCCACCCCCACTCCGAAAAGACACGCGACCGCCATGGCGGAGAGGGCATTCGGAATGAAGTGTCTTCCCAGCAACCGGAGATGAATCTCGAGCGCTTCCCCCTCCAAAATCAAAGTGAAAGAGGTCCCTTCCGGGCCATGGAGTCGAATCTCTTTCGCCATGACGTCCGCAGGATGTTCGGTCCCGAATGTAATCTTTTGGCCAGGGTAATCCCTTGCCAGATCCACCACTCGGGGATCATCCTGATTCACCAATATCGTTCCGTCCCTTCTCATCCTTCGGAAGAGTTCTCCCTTCTCCTCTTGTAATCTCTCCAAACTCCCCATGCCTTCGAGATGAACCGTCTGGATGTTCGTGATCAACCCCACATCGGGTTCCGCAATCTGGGCCAGCCTTCCGATCTCACCCGGCACGTTCATCCCCATCTCAAGAACTACGATCCTCTCTTTCTCGGTGAGCGCCAGGAGGGTAAGAGGAACCCCGATCAGGTTGTTCAAATTCCCCTTCGTCTTGAGAATGGGGAAAGTCGTCTCAAGGCATGCGGCAATCATTTCTTTCGTTGTTGTCTTACCGTTGCTTCCGGTTAAAGCCACCAGCGGGATATCGTATTTGCGTCTCCAACCTTGAGCGATATTTCCTAACGCGGAGAGGGTGTCTTCCACAGCGATCACCGCTCTGGATCGATAACCATTCCATCGAATGTCTCCGACCTTCCCCTCCTCGATCAACACCCCTCCTGCTTTTTTTCGAAGGGCCTCTAAGGCAAAATGATGGCCGTCAAAGTGGGGGCCTTTCAGGGCAACAAAAAATTCTCCCTCAGCCACCGTTCTTGAATCCGTGGAAATCCCTTGAAAGGAGGAGTCTCCCTTCCCTTGTAAGAGTTTCCCTCCGGTGACCTTCAAAACCTCATTTATGGTAAGGATCACTTTTCCCCCAGGGCCTTCTTGGCCTCAATGCGATCGTCAAAGGGGTATTTTTTCTTTCCGATGATCTGATAATCCTCGTGCCCTTTCCCCGCGATGAGTACCGTATCCGAGGGGAGGGCCAATCGGATCGCTGTCCGAATCGCTTCCCTTCGATCCGGCACTTTTAAATACCCCTTTCGTGATCTCCATGACTTGACTTCATCCGCATCCCACTCTTTTAGATGAAGAGATTTTAGACCCTTTTCCACCTCATCCAAGATGGCCAAGGGGTCTTCTGTCCTTGGATTGTCCGAAGTGAGAATCGCGAGATCGCTGTACTTCCCCGCCACCTCCCCCATCAACGGTCGCTTTGTCCGATCCCGGTCCCCGCCGCATCCGAAGACAGTGATCATCTTTCCGTTATTCTGAATTCCGTCCTTTAAGATATTCTTCAAGCCCAACAGAGCGCGTTCCAAGGCATCGTGGGTGTGCGCATAGTCGACAATAACGTGAATGTCTCTCCTATTCTCGACCTTCTCGAATCTTCCTGAAACGCCTTCCAACTCCTCCACCCCTTCTTTTAGGGTTTCTAACGGGACCTCCATGGCCATCCCGACAGCCACAGCCGCCAGGACATTGTAAAGATTGAAGTCTCCCGTGAGTTTCGAGTGGATCGAAAGATTGCCCTTCGGAGTTTTGATCCGGCAAGAAAGGCCTTCAAAGGACGAATTCACCCGATCCGCCGTGACATCGCAGGAAGGGCTCACCCCATAACGGACGACGGGCAGGTCCATCCCTTTGACCATCTCCTCCCCTCTGGGATCGTCATGGTTCGTCACAGCAAACCGTTTCTCCTTACGACTCTTGATTAAATAATCCGAGAATAGCCTCTTCTTGCTCTCGAAATACTGCTCTAAGGTCTTATGATAATCGAGATGTTCGGAGGTCAAATTTGTAAACACCACACCATCAAATTGGCATCCAAAGACGCGGTCGAGGTCAAGCCCATGGGACGAAACTTCCATAATCACATGAGAGGTCCCTTCATTGACCATCTCCCAAAGGATTCTTTGCAGGTCCAACGACTCCGGCGTGGTATTGGGAGCAGGCGTTGTCTTTCGCCCGAACCGATAATTGATCGTTCCGATCACGCCTACGGTCCAACCGGCCTTTTTGAAAATGGACTCTAACAAATAGGTGGTGGTGGTCTTTCCGTTTGTCCCGGTGATACCGATGAGCCTGACCCGGGACGATGGATCGCCATAAAAGTTTGAGGAGATCTTTGCCAGGGCCCGGCGGCTATCGGGAACGACAACCATGGTCCCGTTGGAGATGTTTGGCTCTTTTTCCAAGACGACAGCCTCTGCTCCTCTTTCGATCGCCTCTCTCACAAATTGGTGTCCGTCTGCTGCCATCCCTCGAATGGCGGCAAAAAGAAAATCATTCTCTACCTGCTTCGAGTGGTAAGCGATCCCCTTGATCTCCTTTCGGGTCTCTCCGGTGATTTTCTTGATCTCAACGCCTTCTAATAATTTTCTCAGTTCCATTTTCAAAACGCTATGCGCTATGCCCTATGCGACTTTATGGCTATGATGGGGATCGAAACTTCAAAAAACAGATATCCCCTCTCTCGACCACTGTCCCCGGCCGGGGAGTCTGCTCCACGACCTTTCCATTCCCCGAGACCTTGATGATCAGTCCCCTTCCTTCTATGCGACTCAAGGCATTCCGCATGGACAGCCCCTTAAGATCCGGCATCACAACCGTTTCTGCTCCCTTACCCACCTTGATCCCATCGATCACGGGTTGAGCTTCCGACGCCTCTTTTCGGGGAGCGGAGTTGAGTCCGTTCTTCACAATCATCGTCCCCTTTGGCACCACATGGAGGTAGGGAAGAACCTTTTCCATGATCGCTTTAAATATCGGAGCAGCGACCACTCCTCCGTAGTTGCCTCCCTGCGGCTCATCAATGACGACCAAGAGTGCGAGCTTAGGTTCGTCGGAAGGGGCAAAACCCATAAAACTACTGGTATAGCGGGTTTCGGAGTACCCGCCCAATAAAGAATCGACCTTCTGCGCCGTCCCCGTTTTTCCGGCCACGTCGTATCCTGCGGGCACTGCTCCTTCCCCTGTCCCTCCCTTCTCCGTCGTCGTCTTAAGTAGTGCCGTCACCTTTTCGGCCGTCGCCCCTGAAATGACCTTCCTGATGGTCTCCGGCTGAAACGATTGGACCACTTCCCCTTTCTCATTCAGAGTCTTCTCTACAACATAGGGCCTCATCAGGAACCCGCCGTTGGCAATGGCTGACAGGGCGGTCACCAATTGAATCCCCGTCACTGAAATTCCCTGGCCGAAGGAGATGGTATCAAGGGCAACCGGAGGCCAATATCTTGGGTGGTGGACGATTCCTTTCCCTTCTCCCGGGAGATTAATTCGAGTCTTCTCACCGAATCCGAAGGCGGCGATATACCGGTAGAAACGCTCCCTCCCCATCTTCTCGCCCACCTTCGATGCCCCGATGTTACTGGAGAACTTGAGAATCTGTTGAAAGGTAAGCCATCCGTGTTTGGAGGTATCATGGATCGTTCGATCATAAACCGTGTAAGAGCCGTTCTCGCAATAAAAGGAATCGGAGGGCCGAACCACCTGTTCCTCCAAGGCGGCCGCGGCAAGAAAGACTTTAAAGAGAGAACCGGGCTCAAAGACATCAGAGATAGCGCCGTTCCTCCAGCTCTTGGAACGGTACTGGATGAACTGGTTTGGATTGAAAGTCGGGTAGGAGGCCATGGCCAAGATCTTTCCGGTCGAGGGATCCATGGCAATGACCATGCCTCCTTTTGCCCCCCACTTTTCGACACCGCGATCCAACTCCGTCTCGGCGATATGTTGAACCGCCTTGTCGACGGTCAAGACGATATTCCGGTAATGGTCCTCCTTTTCAAAGGGAACGTTGCCCATGGCAATTTCCCGGCCGAGGGCATCTCTGGCGGCTGTCCATACATGGCTCTCTCCATTGAGCAAAGCATCGTATTGGAACTCTATTCCCTCCAGACCTTTCGAATCGAGGCCTACGAAACCGACAAGATGAGCAGCCAGTTGGGAATTCGGATAGAAACGCCGGTTCTCTTTCAAAAAAGAAACGCCGGGCAGCTGAAGGGCCTTGATCCGCTCGGCTTCTTTCGAGGAGACTTTTCTTTGAACCCATTCAAAAGGCCGATGGGTCTTCAATTTCTGTCTCAATTCCTCCCGATCGATCTGAAGAATCGAGGCAAGCTCTCTGGCTGTTTTCTCTACGTCAACGACTTTCCGGGCATCGGCGTAAACCGATTCGACCTCGATGCTGGCTGCCAATTCATCTCCATTGCTATCGTAAACCGTCCCACGCTTGGGAACGAGAGGGATCTGAACATGCTGCTGTTGTGCGGCCAGCTTATAGAGCTGCTCTTTTTTCAGCACCTGAAGCTGAAACATCCTCCCCATAACGAATACAAAACAGACGAAGAGGAGACACGAGAGAAAGACGATCCGGACCTTGAACCAATTGATAGATTTCTGTTTCATCGGATCACAATCACCTGGTCAGGTTTAGGCTTGGACATGCTCAACTCCTCTACGGCAACTTTTTCAATCCGCGCATAGGACTTGAGCGTAGCAATCTCCAGCCGCAACTTCTTATTGGCTTCGGTAAGGGCCCTCTCCTCCTTCAGGGCATTCGAAATTTCGTATCCGAGTTGGATCACCTGAATTCTCGACCAGACATAGAACAAGCATCCCCCGATGAAAAAAAGGGTGAGGAGACTGAAAAGGATGAGGAGATTTAGTTTTATCCGTTTCGGCCCGGACCTTGAATTTTCTTCTGTCCAGAGGATTCGATCTCTATTCTTGTTGATTGCCTTTGCCATGTTAAATTCTCTCCGCACACCTCAGCTTGGCACTCCTGGATCGCGGATTTCTCTTCTGTTCTTCTTCAGACGGCGTCACAGGTTTTTTCGTCAGAATAACCATCTTTCCCTGTTTCTCCAGGGCTCGGAACGTCTCCTTGACCATTCGATCCTCGAGGGAGTGAAAAGAGATGACGCACATCCGTCCTCCCTTTTTTAAGATCTTCCATCCTGTTTCCAGTATTTTTTGCAAATTCTCCAATTCCTCATTCACCCTGATACGCAGGGCTTGAAACGTTCTTGTAGCAGGGTCAATTCTCCGGGATTGGAACCGTCTTGGGATGGCACGGTGGACAATCTTTCTTAAAGCCTCGGTAGTCCTGATGGGTTCTCGTTCTCTTTCCTGTACGATGGCTCTTACAATCCGCTTGGCCCATCTTTCCTCTCCATATTGCGAGAGGATGGATTCCAGTTCTTCCAGCGAAAGGTTATTGACCAGGTCAGCCGCTGATCCGTCCATCCGTTGGTCCATCCTCATATCCAGAGGGCCTTCTCCTCTGAAACTAAACCCCCTTTCCCCTTTTTCCAGTTGAATAGAAGAAAGTCCCAAATCGAGAAGGATCCCATCAGCGGATTCGGGTTTCATCAGGTCGGGAAGATGGACGAAATTTTCTCGAAATAGTTTGACTCGATCCCCGAAGGATAGGAGTGTTTTTCTTGCCTCAGACAGGGCCTCTTCATCCCATTCCATTCCGATAAGCATCCCATCCGGCCCGGACCTCTTCAAAATTTCGGAAGCATGCCCTCCCCCTCCCAAGGTCGCATCCACATAAGTATGACCGGGTTCACATTTTAGAAATGTCATCACCTCTTCAACCATGACGGGAATGTGTCGTGATCCCATAGTGACGTGATTCGTGGCTCGCAGTTCGTGATCCGATAAGTTCACGATTCACCAATCGCCAGTCACGAATGACGGTTATATCCCCAGATTGGCCAGAGTATCCCTGATTTGATCAAAACCTTCTTCTGCCTGTTGAGCGACTTCCTGCCAACGCTCCTTGGCAAAGATCTCCACGAATCGTCCCTCGCCCACCAAGATGATATCTTTTTGAAGCATCGCATAATCTCTCAACGTCTGGGGGATGAGAAGCCTCCCGTGTTTGTCGATGAGGCAATCGATCGCACTCGAATAAAAGAACCTTAAAAAAGCACTCGTTTCTTTTCTGACGAGTGAGAATGAACTCACTTTCTGCTCTACCAAATTGAACCACTCTTCATAAGGAAATGCGACCAGGCAGCGGTCGAAATTGGTGATGACTAATCGATCGTCGTATTTCTTGTTGAGAATCTCTCGAAACTTTGAAGGAATGCTGATTCGACCTTTAGAGTCTATGGTGTGCTCATACCTACCCCGAAACATTGCTTCATCCCCCTCATTTTAGGAATCCATACCACCTTTTCCCACTTTTTACCACTTGGGATTTAGAAATATACTGAAAACGTTAATTTGTCAAGTAAAATTTTATACTTAATCCATTTTTTTATTTTCGCCCACGTGACCCCAATATCTATCCCAACCAGGTCTCTTTCACCCCATATTTAGCTCCCATGTTTCCGATTGATTCTCTTGTAATCGGTACTCCGTTCCGCCTTCCGACAGGCGGGCATAGAGGGCACATCTCGGACATTCGTATTAATGGTTTACCGACACGGATGGCGCGCACAGACACGGTTGTCTCTTGTCCAATTTGACAAGACTTTCCGTCCCGTCTAAAATGGTTTTTGATGGCGTCAGAGGCGATTAAAAAACGCGTAGAAAAGCTCCGGGAGGAGATCGAATACCACAATTATCGCTACTATGTCCTCGATCAGCCGGAAATTTCCGATGCTCGATATGACCGGTTAATGAGGGAGTTGGAGAAGTTTGAAAAGGACTACCCCGAGCTTCGCTCTCCCAATTCACCCACTCAAAGAGTCGGCGCGACCCCCTTAGAAGAATTCGAGATCGTCAGGCACACCATCCCAATGCTCAGCCTTGCGAACGCCTTCGACGAAACGGAAGCAAGGGATTTTGATAAACGGGTCAAGAAATTCTTGGGAACGACTGAAGAGGTCGAGTATGTGGCAGAGCCTAAGTTTGACGGCCTAGCCATTGAGCTCGTTTACGAACGTGGCCAGTTCGTCGTAGGCTCGACCCGTGGCGATGGAGTGAACGGCGAAAACATCACGCAGAATCTCCGCACCATCAGGACCATTCCTCTTCAGCTTATTCGAAAGGAACTCCCAGCCCTGGAACGGTTAGAAGTTCGGGGGGAAGCCATCATGCAACTCAAGAAATTTAAGGAGCTCAATCGCAAGCGTGAAGAGATGGGGGAGCCGCCTTTCGCCAACCCTCGAAATGCAGCCGCCGGTTCCGTTCGACAGCTCGACTCGAAGATTACGGCAGAACGGCCCCTTGAAACCTATTTCTACGCCTTGGGCGGAGTGAGAGGTTGGACGTTCAAAACCCAGTGGGAGGTTCTCAAGACCCTTCCAAAATGGGGCCTCAGGACGAATCCTCATGTTCGGAAATGTAGAGGCATTGAAGAAGTCCTCGACTATTACCATGAGATGAATGAGAAGCGAGAGACCCTTCCGTATGAGATTGACGGGACAGTGATCAAGGTCAATCGTTTCGATCTCCAGGTGAGACTTGGAGAAATCGCCCGGAGCCCTCGATGGGCACTGGCCTTCAAATTTCAACCGAAACAGGAGACGACAAAGATACTGAATATCAGGGTCCAGGTCGGAAGGACCGGAGCGCTCACACCCGTGGCCGTGATGGAGCCTGTGAAAGTAGGAGGCGTCGAGGTCAGCCGGGCGACGCTTCACAATCAGGATGAGATTGATCGACTGGATGTGAGGATCGGCGATACCGTGGTCATCCAGAGAGCCGGAGATGTGATTCCCGAAGTCGTCGAGGTCATTACTTCAAAGCGGAAAGGAACAGAAAAGAAATTCAAGATGCCATCCAAATGCCCGGTCTGTGGGGCAGAGGTCATGAAAGAGGAGGCCATCCATCGATGCATCGGCTTGGACTGTCCTGCTCAATTGAAAGGCCGGATCAGACATTTTGCCTCCAAACGGGCGATGGATATCGAAGGCCTTGGCGTCAAACTGATTGATCAATTGGTTGACACTGGTTTAGTCAAAGACGTAGCGGATATTTATTATATCAAAAAGGAGCAGCTCATCGAATTGGAGCGAATGGCAGATAAATCAGCCCAAAACATCATTGATGCCATTGAAAAAAGCAAAACCAAGCCGTTACCAAAATTCCTTTACGCCCTGGGAATCCGTCACGTAGGTGAAACCACTGCAGAAGACCTGGCTCGCAATTTCCAACGGCTTGACGATTTCTTCCACCTCTCAGAAGAGGACCTCATGGAGGTGGAAGGAATAGGTCCAGAAGTCGCAGCGAGTGTGCATCAGTTCTTCAGAGACAAGAAGAACAGGGAATCCATTGATCGATTGAAAAAGGCCGGAGTGAAGGTGATCGAGCCTAAAGGAAAGGAGAAAGGGAAACTGGCAGGCAAGACCTTCGTTTTCACAGGAGCCCTCAAAGGTTTTGAAAGGGATAAAGCTCGAAGTTTGGTGGAATCTTTAGGCGGGATGACGGCCTCCGCCGTTTCGAAGAAAGTGGACTTCGTGGTGGTGGGAGAAGACCCGGGCTCCAAATTCGACAAAGCGAAGGAATTGGGCATCAAGACTTTAACCGAAGAAGAATTCAAGAAAATGGTTGGTTAAAAAGGGGAGCATGGAAGCTTATAAACATTCCCAGCATGAGCTGGAAATTTTGCGCCTTCTTACCTGGGGCGGAAAAGAGATCGAAGCCGGCAAGGGGTATGATCTTGAGGTGGTTCTCGCTGAAGCCGATTCCTTGTTAAGAGAGACGAAACCTTGAAAGTCCTTTTCACTCCTTCGGGACGCAAACAGTTCCTTGCAGCCATTGTTCAAAAACTGTCTGGGTCATAGCTGTCTGGCAGGGTGCTCAACTTCCGGAAGAACCAATTGGGGGATAAAGCTCCCGACAATATCCAGAGTTGGCAAAAGGGGGCAGGCTCTTTGGAGGAATTGCGGATATCCATGATTTTCACCATAGAAACCCTTTAAATGTTAAACGGCATTGATGCTGTCCTGCAGAGAATGGTTGAGGACGCGCTTGTAAAGGAAGGCCAGGGCATTCATCGCCTGGTTCTGGGTGGCGGGAGCGACGTTTGCGTGTACGGCGAGGTCGGTCAGGAACGATTCGATCTTGGCTTCGGCGGGGAAGAGGGCCTCACGGGACCGCATGCTGTGGAAACGAACAAACCGCACGATCCAGTCCACGTAGGATCGCTCGGTGTGAATAGAGTAGTGGTGCAGATGGAGTACCTATCGGACTTGATCGAGGAGTTTTGGCTATTGACCTTTTGTCGAGTCAGGCATATAAGACTCCCATAATGATACCCCGAGATCGCTGATAACGGCATCGGGCAAAACTGCCCGAAAACCCAGCTATGATCGCATTATCAGGGCAAAATGGCAAGTTAATCAATGGTTAGCGATACGAGAAAATGATTACGGTTTATCTCGATCATAACGTCGTAGACGGGTTCGACAAGGGAGAGACGGCATATCTCGACCCCTTGCTCGCCAGTCGAGGAGTCTTGCCAATCATATCTCTGGCGTCGGTCGACGAAATCTTCAGAGGCAACGACGAGGCCAGATCAAGAAGGAATATCGAGTCCCTGAAAAGATTAGGAATCCGGTATATCCACTCGGGTCCCGACGAGTCGCACATGTCAATAAGTGAGTTGGATTACGAGAATATGCACCAGAAATGGTTGAAAATGCAATCGGACATAGGACCCCTAAATGACTCTCACTTTCTGTTCATCAGCACGTTGTTCCGCGGGAATATGCCGGAAGCAATCCAGGACATGGACCAGGCCATAAGCGATCAGGTTGCATGGATCCAGAGTAACTATGATAAGTTCCCAAGCTCACAAACGCAAATGAACAAGGTCCTAAGCGATCCGCAGGAATACAAGGAACTGT
>DBZJ01000055.1 GCA_002311635.1 Syntrophaceae bacterium UBA1163 | reverse complement strand
ATACCATTTTTAAAATCTTACGTTCCCAAAAACCTATGGTCACGATACCTCTCTCTTCATTTCTTTCGGGTAACATTTATTAATGAGGCATCAGGCTCAGGCGGAATTCTGCACAGGTTTGAAAAGAGCTCCAGGTTTTACGCATCCGTGACTCGACTCTGTAGGGAGTCTCTTTTGCTGAGAATGGTAGGCATGGAGAGCATCGGCCCCCAATTCAGGGTGGGGCAACGCCCTGACCTCTTGAACGGTTTTACTGGAGTAATATTTTTCGGGAAAATCGTTGAGACTCATTTCGGGTGCTGCTTATCTGATTTTCGCAATCGGCCGTCCGGTCTACCCTAACCGGATCAAGAAGCACAAGATTGGAATTGTCTGCGATTGGTCAATTTTTGACCATTTTGGTAATTTTTGTTACAATGGCCAGAATTCGATGATTATTATAACTTGTTGAAATAATTAGCTATAATAATGGAACATTATTTATCATGGATTGGTACTTATTTTGCTTGTGATATTGAAAAAACTTCAGAATCTGCGCAGAACAGTCGGAAAAAGAGACATCAACAGTATGGCAGACAATCTAAAGAAGGTTTTGATTGTGGACGATGAAGAAACTTTAACCTGGAGTATGGCAAGAAGCCTTTCCAAAGATAAAGATAATTATGAGGTGCTCATTGCAAATAATGGAGGTGAGGCCCTGAATTTCCTGGAAAAGAATAAAATTGATTTGGTCATCTCCGATATAAGAATGCCAGATATCAATGGGTTAGACCTCTTGGTGAAGATAAAAAAAGAATACCCTCAGACCAAGGTCATCATTATGACCGCATACGGGTCAGCCGATGTTCAGAAAGAGGCCAATCAGCGAGGGTCCCTTTATTATGTGGAAAAGCCTTTTGAGATTTCCGATCTGAGAAAAATTATTATCGATTTGATCGGGAAGAAAAAGGGATTTCGGGGTAAGGTGTTTGGACTCCAACTCACGGATATAATTCAAATCAACTGCCTGAGTCGATTAACCACCGCATTGATCATCACACGAGACGGAGAAAAGGGAGTCATCTATTTGAACGAAGGAGAGATTATCCATGCCGAATGTGGTGAGCAAAAGGGGACGGATGCCTTTTACAAGATATTAGACTGGCAGGAGGGGGAATTTGTTTCAAATGTCGGTGTGACACCTCCCATTCAGACGATTTATCAAAATTGGGAGCATCTCCTGGTTGAGGCTATGCGACGAAACGATGATAAATCGTAAGTCAGCCTGAGAATGGATGCACTTGCGGAAAATTAGTCCCTATGAACATCGTCATCACAGAGAAGGACATAAAAAAGATAAATGACTGCTTAGATAAGCTGGTGTCTACATCCATGGCGCATTCCGTCCTGCTTATCGATCGATCGGGTCAGCTGATTGCCCATGAAGGGAATACACCAGAGCTGGACATCATATCCCTTTCTGCCCTCACGGCGGCCAACTTTGGAGCTACTGCGGAAATCGCCCGGATGTTGGGAGAAGAAGAATTCACGCTTTTGTTTCATAAGGGGAAATGTGAAAATGTCTATTTTTCGGCCATTGGCGAGCATGTCATTATGGTCACGCTCTTTGACGACAAGACCTCTCTTGGGTTGATTCGTTTACAAATCAATAAGATCATTGATGAGCTCTCAAAAATTCTTTCATCCATCTTTGAAAAAGGAAGGTTAAAACCCGGTGAGCCAATTCGATCTTCTTAAACAGGGGAATAGACTTTAATGCCTTTCATAAATTTCAGTAAAGATGAGATTCAATGCAAAATTGTTTACTACGGCGCAGGGTTCTGTGGAAAGACCACGAATCTACAATATATTTACGGTCGAACGATGGAAGATATCAAAGGTAAAATGGTATCGATCGACACCAAAGGGGATCGGACCCTCTTCTTTGACTTTCTGTCTTTAAGCTTGGGTAAAATCAGAGGATTCGACATAAGGGTTCAGCTTTATACCGTTCCGGGGCAGGTTCATTATGACGCGACGAGAAAATTAGTTCTGAAGGGAGTGGATGGGGTTGTCTTCATTGCCGATTCGTTAAAAGTGCAGAGGAAAAAGAATATCGAAAGCCTTATCAATTTGGCCAAGAACCTGGCGGAGAAGGGCGTCAGCATTAGGAGCATTCCGCTGGTCATTCAATATAATAAGCGCGATTTGGACGGGACGGATTCTGAGCTTCTTCCCATGGACATTTTAGAGAAGGATCTCAATTCGATGTTGAAGGTGCCGTCCCATCCGGCGAGCGCTTTGAAAGGAAGCGGAGTCTTCGAAACCCTGAGAGAGATCAGCAAATTAGTCGTGAAAGACGTCAGCAGAAAAGTGATGTTAATGGACAAGCAACAGAAGTGATAAAGAGGAAAAAGAGCAGATGGATAAGATGACGGAAGAAGAAGAATTTAAGGGTCTCGAAGAAGAGATTGATGATGCCGTAGATCGGCTCTTTGTAGAGAATAAGGGAGGCACGGCGAAAGCCTTTTCAAAGGAACCTCCACCTTTGGAACCCTCTCTGTCGTCCCCCCTTCCAGAGCCCTCCATAAAATCACCTGCTCCGGAGCCTTCTCTGAAGCCCCCTACATTAGAACCTTTCATGCAGCCCCCCTCTTTAAAGCCTCCCATGAAGACCCCGGTCGAAGAGCCTTTTATGGAGTCTACTATTTTAGAGCCCTCTTTGAAACCCCCGGTCTTAGAACCTTCGATAAAAACCTCTCTCTTGGAGCCCTCTCATGAATTTGAGCCAGAGAAAAGTTTCAACCTCGGCAATCCTCCCCGCCCTCCTTCTGCCCCCGTCCCGATCTCTAAATCCGTTGAGAACATGGAAGCCCAGCTTCTCTCGTTAGAGTGGGAGATTACAGAGGAGAAACTTAAGAAGACAAGAGAAGAAGTCGTTGCCTTACGCGAACTGCTGAAGCAGAAGCCCGATATCGCATCGATTTTGAGTTATATGGAGAACGTCGTAAGCTGCATGATTAGAAATGAAGAAAGTATTCGACCCCCATGGATCAAATTCCTGTTGGATTCGAAAGAAACGTTAAAGCTCCTCATGAGAAAAGAAACGGAGGGAGAAATTACTATTTATAAACAGCTGGCTCACCATGGGATCGAAGCGAGATTTGCCTGCTTGGAAGGGATGAAAGAAACCAAGATCGTTCAACCTCCCTCTGGCAAAGCAGAGGGAGCCGAAGGAGCAGAGCCACCCGTCCCCGGAGAAACGAAAATCGAAGACATGTCGAACAGGATGAATACCTTCATGGAAAAGGTGGAGGAACTGTTTAGAACGATGAAACAACAGATAACCAACATCGAGGAGAGCGCTCAAAGACCGCCGTCACCATCCGTGCAGCCTAGCTCCAAACCCGTCGATGTAACGATTTTTAAGCTGGACAAAAAATTGTTTGGGGTGGAAAGCAAAAAGGTCTTTAAAGTGTTCAGGGTTCCAGCTACCTTTCTAGAGAAATACCCAAACCAGCAAAAAATCCGGTTGAGAGATTTTGAAGTGAAGATGATCGATTTGAAGAAAATGTTTTCGATCGTAGGAGGAGGGCGTTCTGAGGAGATAAGAATACTCACCGTCAAAGATAACGGAGAATACAAAGGGTTGATGGTCGATCAAGTACTGAACAAGCTGTCCGCCCTCTTTGAGGAAAAAAAGGGGGTCGGGGAGTATTTCTCAGGGGTGGTTCATTACACGTACCAAGAGCAATCGGTGGAGATTCCTATCTTAGACTTAAAAAGATTTTAAGGCTTAGATTTTCTTATGGACCAAAATATTTCAGCCAATGAAATCGAAGAAAAGGTTGCCGAAAAGGAAGAAATCATCCAGCACCTAACGCGGGAGCTGGTGGATGTAAAGAATTTTACAGAAAGTATTATCCAGAGTATTGGAAGCGGAATCATTATTACGGAGATGAACGATACCATCACTTATATCAACAAGGCGGGGGAAAGGATCTTGGGGTATACCATAGAGGAATTGATGGGCCAACCCTTTAGCATTTTCAGTTTGAAAGAAAAACAAAGCGCGGCTCCTTCTTTTCTTAATAATCCGGATGACCTGGACACCAGGAAAGAGGGATGGATGACAAAGAAGGACCATTCTGAATTTCCGGTCGGTTTTACCATCAATAGCCATTTAAGTATCCGGGGAGAAAGAATAGGGAAGATCGTCGTGTTTCGGGATTTGACGAACATTTACAAGATCCAAGAAGAGATTTTGAGAATGGATAGACTTATCTCGTTGGGAAAACTTGCCTCTGGCATTGCCCATGAAATACGGAATCCCCTCGCCGGAATTAAGACAACCGCCCAAGCCCTTGGCGAGGAGATGTCGGGAGACGACTCAAGAAGAGAATATTTACACCGAATCACTAAAGAAATCGATCGGCTCAATGACCTCCTTAAAACCTTTTTTTCCTTTGCGAAGCCACAGAATCTCACTCTGGTTCATTGCCATATCAAGGACATTATCAATGAAATCATTCCGTTCCTTATTAAAGAAATCGCCGACAAAGGGATTCGCTTTGTTGAATCCTATCATCCCCAGCTTCCAAGGATCAAGGTCGATAAGACCCAAATGCATCAAGTTTTTCTCAATCTTTTTTTGAATGCGATTCAAGCCATGCCTACCGGGGGTGAGCTCAAAATCCAAGCCAGTCCAATGATCTCAAACTCCTTGAAGGGAGTTAGGCAAAATTTTGTCAAGGTTTTGATTTCGGATACCGGAAGAGGCATCCCCTCACACATTGTTCATAAAATTTTCGACCCTTTTTTTACCACAAAACCTAAGGGAATCGGGTTGGGCCTTTCCATCACCTATCAGATTATTAAGAAACACGGGGGAACCATCAAGGTGGAGAGTCAATGGGAGAAGGGTACCTCTTTCATCATTAATTTACCCGAGACATTGGAGAACTGATGAAACCTTCCATCCTTATCGTAGACGACGACGGGGTGATGCAAGAGACGCTCTCTGACGTTTTGAAAAAGAGAGGATATGAGGTCTTTTCCGTCGGTTCGGGAAGTGGTGCCCTTTCTATGGCCAAAAAGAATGTCATTGACCTCATTCTCCTGGACATGAGGCTTCCCGACATAGATGGCTTAGAGGTCCTAAAAAAAATTAAGGAATTTGATACCGAGATCTTGGTCATCATGATGACTGCTTTTTCTGACGTCCAGACGGCAGTTTCGGCCATGAAATCCGGGGCTTACGATTATATCAATAAACCCTTTGAATTGGAGGAATTAAAACTACTCATCGAGAAAGGGTTAGAGACCAAAAGTTTAATCAATGAAGTGCGAAGACTTCATCGAGAGCAAAAGGAGAAATACCAGAACAGTCATATTTACGGGGTCAGTCCTCAAATTCATTATGTTAAAGAATTGATCGGAATGATTGGCAAAACTCATAAAACCTCTGTGTTGATTCAGGGCGAAAGTGGCACGGGGAAGGAATTGGCCGCGAATGCCCTTCACTATGGCAGCCAACGAAATGACAAACCATTGATGAAAATCAATTGCAGTGCAATACCCGATTCTTTATTGGAATCAGAACTTTTTGGATATGAGAAGGGCGCTTTTACAGACGCGAAGAACACAAAGAAGGGCCTTTTTGAGTTAGCCGATGGCGGCACGGTCTTCTTAGACGAAATTGGAGATATGAACCCTTTCTTACAATCCAAAATCCTCAGGGTCCTTGAAAATCAGACGTTTATGAGGGTGGGAGGGGAGAGGGAGATCAAGGTCGACATCCGCGTCATTGCAGCCACCAACAAAGATTTAGAGACGATGGTAAAGGAGGGTTTTTTTCGAAAGGACTTATATTACCGATTGAAGGTAATGGTGGTGGAGATGCCTCCACTTCGCGACAGACCAGAAGATATTTTATTGCTTTCAAATTTATTTATCGAGGAAAATAATAGGGAGTATAACAAAAACATTAAGGGTTTTTCCGAGGAGGCGAAGAAACTGTTGGTTCAATATTCTTGGCCAGGGAACGTGAGGGAATTACGAAATGTGATTGAAAGGGCAATGATCCTAACGGATCGAGAGCTTATCACTCCTAAACATATTCCATTTGAATTGAAACAAACTGGGAAAATGGTTCATGCCATTACAGAACCTGAAGCATCTGAAATACCTTTCGATATGTCCTTAGACAATATGGAAAGGGTGCATCTTGGGAACGTGCTGAAGAAATTGGAATGGAATAAATCGAAGGCATCAAAATCTCTGGGTATTTCTCGGGCCACCCTGAGGGCAAAGATTAAGAAGTATAGCCTCGCAGAGAATTGAAATTAAGTATTCAGGGGTTACTGATGAATTCTAAAATGATTTGTTAAGTTTGATTGGGTACCTGGAAGAATTTTTTGAGATACTGAAATAATTTGCTTGACTTTTTGGAAAATTTGTTAATAATTTATGCTGTCTTATTACATGGAAAAGTGAGGGGAAAAGATGATGTTGGGTAAAAAGAAGGATGTTATTGGCTTAGATATCGGAAGCAGTTCAGTTAAACTGGTGGAGTTAAAAGAGGGCAAGAACGGGTATAAGTTACAAAATTTGGCAATCTCTCCTCTGCCACCGGAAGCAATTGTCGATGGAGCCCTGATGGACTCGGCCACGATTATCGATACGATACGGGATGTGATCGCCACTTCTAAGACAAAATTGAAAGATGCGGTAACCTCTGTTTCCGGTCATTCTGTCATCGTCAAAAAAATTTCCTTGCCCCTTATGACGGAAGCCGAGCTGGAAGAATCGATTCAGTGGGAAGCTGAGAGATACATTCCATTTGATATCAATGACGTGAATATCGATTTTCAAATATTGGGGACGACGCCGGAAAACCCGGAAGCCATGGATGTTGTTTTGGTGGCAGCCAAGAAGGATATTATCAACGATTATATTTCTGTCATCATGGAATCTGGATTAAACCCTGTCATCATCGATTTGGATTCTTTCGCCCTGGAAAACATGTTAGCCATCAATTATGAGACAGGAGAAGAGATGACCGTTGCGGTCGCTAATGTGGGGGCAACCGTCACCAACATTGACATCATTAAGAACAACACCTCTGCCTTTACCAGAGATATTTTTAAGGGAGGGAATCAAATTACAGAAGAAATTCAAAGGCAAATGCATGCCGACCATGAGGAGGCCGAAAAAATCAAAGTGGGGACCAAGATCGATGTGACCTCCCAGCCGATTGTTCAAAACGTATTGAAAACAGCGTCCGAGTCATTGGCCGCCGAAATAGGAAATTCTTTGGATTTCTTTCAGTCCACCACTACTTATGAAAAGATCGGTAAGCTATATTTGAGCGGGGGAGGATCGAAGATCAAAGATTTCGATAGCATTCTGCAACAACAGATTGGGATACCGGTTGAAGTCGTTAACCCATTCAAAAAGATAGATTACAGTGGTGGAGATTTCGATCTGGAATATTTAAGAGAAATTGGGCCGATCATGGCCGTCGGAGTGGGTCTTGCCTCAAGAAAGGTAGGGGATCGATGATCAAGATTAATTTACTTCTGGCAAGAAAAGAGAAGAAAAGGGCTGCCTTGGGAAAGGAATTTATTGTT
Source organism: Syntrophaceae bacterium UBA1163 (assembly GCA_002311635.1). Classification (GTDB taxonomy): domain Bacteria; phylum Desulfobacterota; class BSN033; order BSN033; family UBA1163; genus UBA1163. Next base: position 9,647 of record DBZJ01000055.1, on the reverse strand, counting down.
CTCATTGTTTCTGTCGTCCTTTTACTGGGAGCCCTCATCTTTTTCCAGTGGGGACTGAGCAAGCAAAAGGAAGATGTCGCAGCGCGGATAGTCAAAACAGAAAATGATATCGCGTACTACAAATCATTGACCACGGAAGTTGAAAAAAAGAAGGAAGAGCAGCAAATGTTGCAAAATAGGCTTAAAACTATCAACGACTTAAGAAAAGAGAAGGCGAGCGCTGCGAGGCTTTTAGATGAATTGAGTATCGATAAGCCGGAGAAACTTCAGCTCGAATCTCTGAAGAAAGATGGAGCGAAGTTAGGAATGGAGGGGATCGCTCTGGATGACGAGACGATCGCCAATTTCATGACCAGCCTTCGGAAATCGAAGCTTTTTAAGAACGTCGACCTGGTGGTGAGTGAACAGGTTGAACAGAGCAAGGTTAAGTTGAGAAAATTCATTCTTTCATGCGAGATCATTTTAACGTAAAGAGAGGGGATCAAATGGCACTGACAATGGATTCTATCTTAAAACTCCCGACACCCAAGAAGGTGCTAATATTGGCGGTCATTTTATGTGCCATAGCGGGCCTGTATCTATATTTCATTTTCCTCCCCGTGCGGGATGACCTCAGTGCGGCGCAGAGTAAGTTGAGCAAATTAGAGAGTGAATTAAGCAGCAGTAAAGCCATCGCAAGGGATCTCGAGAAGTTTAAGGCACAGGTTGAGAAGCTAAATGAAGAGCTGAAGAGTGCCTTGACACAACTGCCAAACGAGAAGGAGATTCCGGAAATACTAAAAACCATATCCAGTCTCGGGAAAGAGTCGAATCTTGAATTCACCCTTTTTAGACCTAAGTCTGAAGAGCCTCAACAATTTTATGCCAAGGTTCCTATCGAGCTGGTCGCACTGGGAAACTACCATAATGTAGGAATTTTCTTCGATAAGGTGAGTAAGCTCCCAAGAATTATTAACGTTGTCGATTTCAACATGACGAAGGCGAAAGACATTAAAGAGATGAGGGGGAAAGACGAGACTCAAATCCTGTTAAAGACATCGTGTATGATCAATACGTACCGTTTCATCGAGAAGAAGAGCGAGGAAAAGAAAAATGAGAAAAAACCCGCTCGAAAGGAATAGAGGATGAAACCAGAAGGAAATAAAATGGGCCATGGGTGCATCACCTTATCGATCGCCTTGCTCTTTTTGCTAGGAGGATGCGGAGGAGGGGGAACGCCTGCGCCTTCTCTCCCTACAAAAGCGAAGTCTCTCGCTGCGGAGAAGAAGAAGGAAGGGCCGCCTAAATTGGCTGAGACAAAGGAGCCGGAGAAAAAGGAAGAAGCAGAGTATTCCTATAACCCCATAGGAAAACCGGACCCTTTCAAACCTTTCATCCAATTAGCCTCGAGGGAGGGGTTGAGGAAGGCCGCCACCCCTTTGCAGAAATTTGATATCAGCCAGTTGAAGCTCGTGGCTATCATTTCCACTTCTTACGGGAATGTCGCCCTTGTCGAAGATGCCACGGGGAAAGGGTACGTTTTAAAGAAAGGGACGTGGGTTGGGAAAAATGATGGAAAGGTCACCAAAATCCTGAAGGATAAAGTGATCGTTGAGGAGGTCTATCAGGATATTTTCGGCCAAACAAAAACGAGCGAGATTTCACTATTTCTTCACAAGGCTGAAGAAGGAGGAGAATCATGAAACGTTCTCAGATCCTAATAACGACTCTTGGGGTTATTCTTTTGTTCTTGATAACGGGTTGTGCGACGGAAAACGCCTCGGTTCAAACACCCAAACCGGATACCTCGGCCCCTGTTACCAAAGTCTCTACTATCCAGAAGATAACCTTTGTTGAAGAAGAAAATTATACAAAAATCCAAATTGAAGGGTCTGAGCCCATCGCTTCCCCTTTTTACAAATTGTTGTCCGACCCTCTCAGGATTGCGATTGACGTCCCAGACATCGATTTAAGACAAATCAAGAGCCCTCTCAAAATCGATAACGGAACGATCGGAGAAATACTGACCACACAATATGATGACAAAGGAAGAATTGAAATCGGTCTCCTTCAAATGACCAACTATAATATTTCAAAAGAAGAAAAGAATCTGATCATTGACGTGGAAAAGGTGAAGAAGGGCGAGCAGGCCAAAGAGGCTAAAGAGGTTAAGAAAGAGGAAGAAGCGTTAAAGGAAACGAAGGTGGAAGTCCCTGTTGTGGAAACGAAGAAGGAAGAGCCTCTTCCTACCCCACCGCCTATGAAAAAGGCTAAAAAAGTGGTCAAAGTCGCATTCGAAGAGAAGAAGGATTTTATTACTTTCAATATTCTAGCTGACGGGAAAATCGGAAACTTCGATACCTTTAAATTGGGTTCGCCTCCAAGACTGGTTTTGGACGTATGGGGAGTGGATACGCGCAAGAGCTCCTTTAACGTCAAAAACCCCTTGATCAAGGCAGTTCGCATTGGACACTACCCGGATAAACTCAGGTTGGTTTTTGATTCTCAAAAACCGCAGCTTCCTCCCTATCAAGTCAATCGGATTGATGATAAGTTGATTGTCTCTCTTGGAAACATTCCACAACCCTCTGAACCCCAGATCTTTGTCCAGGGGAAATCGGCCAAGGAGTCTCCTGCTGGCCCCCCGAAAGCTCAAGCAGTCAAAGAAAAGCCAAAAAAGATCGAAGCCAAAGCAGAAGCCCAACCGCAACAGGTGAAGAAGGATGAGGTGGTTGAGCCTAAGAAGGAAGAGGCGAAGAAGGAGGAAATCAAAAAGGGGGAAGAAGTATCGAAGGAAGTGAAACCTGCACCGGAATCGAAAAAAGAAGAGGAAGTGAAGAAAGAAGAAAAACCTGTCCTGGAATCGAAGAAACAGGAGACGAAGGCCGAAGAGAAACCCGTTCCTCGACCTCCGGTGGAGAAAAAGATAGAAGAGGTGAAAAAAGTTTCTGAAGCAGGGGCCGTACAAAAAGCTTATGCAGGAACAAAACTGTCTCTCGATTTCAAGGATGCGGATATCAAGAATATCCTCCGGTTGATTGCTGAAGTAAGCAATTTAAACATCATCGTGGCAGATGAGGTGACTGGAAAGATTACCATGAGATTGGTCGATGTGCCTTGGGATCAAGCTCTTGATATTATTTTGCAGTCCAAAAACCTCGACAAGAGACAGGTTGGGAATGTAGTACGAATTGCCCCGGTGGAAGCGTTGAGAAAAGAAGACCAGGCCAGATTAGAAGAGCAACGGTCGAAAGAAAGGTTGGAACCGCTGGTTAACGAGCTCATTCCGGTCAATTATGCTACGGCGAAAGAGATCATGCCGCAGGTGAAGAGTATCCTGAGCGAGCGAGGGGATGTCAAGGTCGATGACAGAACCAATACATTAATTATCAAAGATATCTCGAGAACCCTTCCAGCCGTTAAAAACTTGGTGAAAGCTCTGGATACGAGAACGCCCATGGTGCTCATTGAGGCGAGGATTGTCGAAGCCAACCTGAGTTTCCAAAATGAATTAGGCGTGCAATGGGGTTTTTTGATCGGAGGGAAAAAGGCTAAGTTGGGAGGCGGAGGAGTTGCTACGACTACGGTCACGAGTTCGGGTACGAGCACGAGCTCGAGCACGACGAATGCTCTCGGGAGTGTTGTCAATGAGGTGGTCAATCTTGCCGCCAATCCAAGAACAGGCTTAGGGGCTGGAGGGGCCGGGACGGCGGGTCTTCTCTCAGCTGTTTTCAGCCGGGGAACGATACAGGAATTGGATGTCACTCTCTCGGCCCATGAATTCAAAGGAGACGTTAAGATTATTTCAAGTCCCAAGATCGCCACTCTTGATAATAAAGAGGCGTCGATCGAACAGGGGATCAGGTTTCCTTATCTGGTATTGACAACAGAAGGAACCGTTTCGACCAACTTTATTGACGCCGATCTCAAGCTCACCGTAACCCCCCATGTGACAAACGATGGGACGATCAAATTGATTATCAAGGTGAAGAAGGATGCCCCAAGCAATGCCGTCGTGGTCCAGGGGACGCCCAGCATTGATAAGAAAGAGGCAATCTCCGAAGTCCTGATCAGAGACGGCGGGGTCGCTGCCATTGCAGGAATCTATACGAGTGACAAAGAAGTTCAGAATGAAGGAGTTCCTCTTTTCAACAAGATTCCTTTACTCGGCTGGCTATTTAAAACCGAAAACAAGCAAGATAACAGGCAAGATTTATTGATCTTTATCTCGCCCAAAGTCATGAAAGATGAAGTTTGACAGGTCCATTCCCGACATCCCTCATCGGGAAGAGCCCCCTGGTATTTCTCCCAGGAGATGAACCCAGGGGGCATCTTTCATCCAAAGGCGCCAACCAATTTCTGGATTCGGTTTATTTTGTTTTGAGCAAGGTATTTCCTTATCCCCTGAATGACTTCTATGCCGGTTCTTGGATTAATTAAATTGGCCGTTCCAATTTGAATCGCGGAAGCTCCCACCAGAATGAATTCGATCGCATCCTCGGCATTCATGATGCCCCCCATGCCTATCACAGGGAGGCTAATAGCCTGACTGACCTCCCAGACCATTCTCACGGCAATGGGCTTAATGGCTGGGCCTGAGAGGCCTCCAATAACGTTCCCCAATTCCGGTCTCTTGGTATGGATATTAACGGCCATAGCCCGGAAGGTATTCACAAGGGAGACCGCATCTGCCCCTCCTTCCTCCACGCTTTTAGCCATTAAAGCGATATCGGTAACATTGGGTGATAATTTTGCAATCAGAGTCAATGTGGTCGCTTTTCTTACTGCTCGAACAAGGCGGTAAGCCATCCTTGGATCGGTGCCAAAAGCAATCCCACACCTCTTGATATTGGGGCAGGAGATATTCATTTCAAGGCCGGAGATGCCCGGAAGGCTCTCAAAACGTCTTGCCAATTCAATATACTCCCTTTCCGTATTCCCAAAAAAGTTGATAATAAGATGCGTTTTTAAACCTTTGTAATAGGGTAATTTCTTCTGGATAAACTCTTTATAACCAGGGTTCTGAAGGCCGATGGAATTAAGGATCCCGCCTTCCGTCTCAAAAATTCGAGGCGGGGGATTCCCCTTTCTGGGTTCCAATGAGATGCCTTTAGGGATGATTGCGCCCAGGTGATTCAGGTCGAAAAAATCTTCAAATTCCCCACCAAACCCAAATGTCCCTGAGGAGACGATCACCGGGTTCTGGAGCACTATCTTCCCAATTTTGACAGTAAGATCGAAATTTTGCACAGAACCGCTCTTATTCCCAGGCGATATTCTCTAAAGGGAAAACAGGGCCATTTTCACAGACCCGTTGATACGGTGTTTTAGGATGGTTCGTTTTGACGACACATCCCCAACAAGCTCCGAAGCCGCATCCCATTCTTGCCTCGAGAGAAGCCTGGCTTACAAATTTTTTGATTTCTACAACCCCGGCTACCGCTTTCAACATCGCGACTGGACCGCAGGCATAGAGATAGTATTTTCCCTCACCTTTGAATCTCTTCTTTTGAGATAAAAAAAGGTCAACGACCGTTCCTTGAAAACCCAGACTCCCATCTTCTGTCGCGATAAAAATATCTGAGCTGAATTTTCTAAAATCCTCTACACACATAACATCGTCTTCCGCCTTCCCCCCGATAAAAACAAATAATCCTCCCGTGTCGAATGCTTCGACTAAGGGATAAAGTGAAACAATACCCATTCCCCCTCCTATCAAAATACTGCTTGCGGAAGAAGGGAGGGGAGGGGGGGTAAAGCCGTTTCCTAAAGGCCCGATAAGATCCACCTTCTGTCCTTTTCTCAAGCTCGTCATCTTTCGAGTCCCTTTTCCTACTTCTTTGTACAGGATGAACAGATGACCTCTTTTTCTCTTTTCTGGATGAGCTTCCGGGTAGCTTTTATAAACACTAAAGGGGCGTCTCAAAAGAGGAGAGTTATCATCAGAAACCTTAAGCATTACGAATTGGCCAGGCTTGATCCGGTCGGCAATCGAAGGGCAATAAATCCCTAAGGCAAAATAGAGAGATTTGATTCTTCTATTTTCGGTAACCGTTCCGTCTGTCTGAAGGGGCATAATAGTTTAAGCTTTTTTTGTCATCAGGAGAGCGTCCCATTTCCCTTGGTAGAATTTTTTTCTCATCCCCGATGATTGGTAAGAAAACAAGCGATAGAGATGGATCGCTGGTTGATTGGATGAATGGACCTCAAGATAGAAAGTGGTGATTCCTCTCTCACGGCTAAAGTCAATATAAAATTTCATCAATTCTTTTCCGAGGCCCAAATGTCTGTAAGCAGGATGCACAGAGATCTTGAGAAGCTCAGATTCTTCTCCAATATTCCGAAAACACATAAAACCGATCACGGGATGTTTGGATTCGTCCTTTCTCCTCATCACATAGCAGTACCCCAAGGGATTCCGCATTTCCTCGACGAACATATCTCTCGACCAAGGGGTAAGAGAGTCGGAACTCTCTATGAAGAGGACCTCCTCCAGGTCTTTGGCCTCCATCTTTTGAATGGTAACCTTCTCCGATTCCAACGAAATTCTGGCGAGCTTCCGGGTTAGGTCACGGTTGGGAAGATCGTTTGACCGAGAAAATAAACAACGAATGCTGAACAACGAACCATTCGTAGTACGTTGTCCAAAGCTCATTGTCCTAAACGAAACGGGCTCATTACCGTGCCTGTAGGCCGAAAAGCTAGGTTTTCTGTATGCTCAGACCTCATCTCGAGTCCATCCGATTTAATAATTCCATTGCAGCTTTCTTCACGTCTTCATCTTTCGACTGGTCGAGAATGATCTGGTATGACTTTTTCGCCTCCTGATATTTTCCACCTCGTCTTTTTAAGTTTCCAATCTCTAAATGGGTCAGAAAGAACCATGAGGAGGTTTCCTTCAAATATTGCATCGCCGCCTCAAAATTGCTAAGAGCTTTCTCATATTTCCCTTGCTGATAAGATATTTCACCCAAACCGAAGTAAGCCTCACCGAACAATTCCAAAATATTTCCCTTTAGAACGATGGAGTAATAACGGAGCGCTTCAACAAAATTGTTTCTGCTGCAGGCCAGGTTTCCCAGCTGGAGTGCGGCCATGTAAAACAGAGGATGATTGGGGAAATTCTCCATCACTTTCTTAAAGGCGTTTTCAGCTTTGTCCTGTTCGTTCTGAAATGCATAGATGCACCCGATCTGGGTAAAAGCAAAAAGGTGCCATAAATTATTCCCGTTTTGTCGAAGGATAAGGCTGTAGGCCTCCAAAGCTTGATCCAGATTCCCTAATCGGACGAGGCATTCTCCTTTAAAAAATAAACCCTCTTCAAGATACTTAGAGTTCGGGAATTCAAGGAGCAAGATATCTAAATTGGTAACGGCCTCTCTGAATTTATTTTCAAAAAAATATCCTTTTCCTATCTGGAAGAGCGCCTTTTCTCTGAACCGGGTATTGAGGATGTTGAAATAATAGGGAAGGGATTCCAATATTTCCCCTCCGGTATAAAGCATTTCGGCGTTCAACCATTGAATAAATATTTTCTCATCTTCAAAATGGTTTAATTTTTGCAGTCGCTGGAAAATTCGATTAGCCCCCTCTAGGTCACCCAGTTGGACATAATTCCAATAAAGGGCGAGAAGCGACACGCCTCCCCAGCTATTTTCTTGTGAAGGATTAAGAATTAAATTCAACTCTTTTATGGACGAGAGATGATCGGCGTTCATCAGGAACATTTTCCCAAGCAAGTAGTGGCTATAAGGGAGAAGGGGAGAATCCTTGAATTGATTGTTGAATGATAGGAACGTTTCTACGGAATTTTTGAAATTGCCCAAATGGTATTCGCAAAAACCCGTCCTCCAGTAGGCCTCTGGGACGAGCGGATCGTTCTTAAATCGATCACAAAATGTGTGATAGCAGTGTTCAGCTTCATCAATCCTGCCCAATTTTAGTTGTGACTCGCCAAGCCAGAACAAGGCATATTTCAAGTACCCTGGGGGAATAGATTCGGGGTTTTCCCACAAGGTCTGAAAATAACCAGATGCCGTTTCATATTGTTTCTGCCTAAAGGATAAGATGCCTAACCAGAAGAGGGAAGAGCGAATTAATTGATTGTTCTTGGAGTATTGAGAAACCTTCTTGAAGGTTGACTCTGCCGCAGTCAACTGATTCGATCCGAGTTGAAGAAGCCCCAGAAGATAATAGGAGTAATCGATCTGCTCGAATTTAGGAAACTTTTGAATGAGCGAGAGGAGCATCTTCATCGCCTCTCCCTGGTTGCCTAACCTCATCTCCACCTCTGCCATTCCGAGAAGAGCATAATCCATATTTTCGAAATGACTACCTTCGTTGATGATTTTTGAAAAGGCCTTCTTGGCTTCTTTCAACTTTCCCTTGATGAACAGCGTCCTACCCAGAAGATAATAAATGTCAAAAACCTTATGGTGTTTGGGGTAGGTATTTACAAAACTCATGAATTGTTTTTCTGCGATATCATAAAACCCGTCCTTAAAGGCTCCGATTCCTACCCATGTTAGTTGCTCATCATCCCCCGTGTTTTTGCAACGGCTCTCTGGAACGAAAAGCACACCGCAGACAAATCCTATGAAAATGAAGCCCAGAACTATTTTTGCCTTCATTTGAGCCCTAATTTCTTCCGGCTTGTAACGGAAACTAATTCTTCCGGCGTGTTCACATTAACAAATGACTGTCTACACGGATCCATGAAAAGGAAGTCCTTCTCGTCGACGATTTTTACTCCAACCATTTTATAAAAATCGATTATCCTGTAACTTCCTTCTTGAATGATTCTTTTTATCGGAGCTAAACAGTTTTTTGAATAGATGGCATGCAAAGGCTGCAATCCGTCTTTTGTCCGCGGGACAATGACATCGGCATCGTGCCCCCGGATATTCTCAAACAAATACTGAACTAACGATTTGTTTATGAAGGGCATGTCACAAGCAACACAAAATGAATACTGAAAAGAAGAGAAGTAAATTCCGGTATATAAACCTCCTAGCGCCCCTCTATCGGGGATTAGATCCTGTAAAATCTTTGAGCGGAAGTTTTTGAAAGAAGCCGCGTGGTTGGTGACAATAATGACTTCCTCAAACAATTCTTTAAATAAGTCGTAAATCCGGTTGATGATAGGGACTCCCTCAATTTCGATGAGGGCTTTGTTTTGTCCCATCCGAATGCTTTTGCCGCCGGATAGTATGATTCCGGAGGCTGAATATTTAGGTATCAAGGGTGTGTCTGATAAGATATATTATGTTAACTTTCAATTCTCTGCCTTCGCGACCCTTTTCCACCCATTGAGAGCTTATGAGAGTATCCAGACTCATTAGAGAGTTCAGAACTGGACGAAATATAAGCCAGGATGACATGGCTAAAAACTTAAACATTTCAAAACCCTATCTTATCCAGATCGAATTGGGTCATAAAAAACCATCCTTGAATGTCTATCAACGATTTGGGGAATTGTTCGATTTCAATCCGTCTTATATTACCACAGTTTACAATAATGATCAAGTTTCCTGGTTTCGGGATCGGCTGGACTCAAAGAATTTTGATAACTTTACCCCAGTTTTCCCGACTTATTGAAACGGCTTGATAGAAAGTTAAGATTTTTTCAATGATAAAAGTTTCTTTTCCCCTGTCAGCAGGTTGACTGC
>DBZJ01000053.1 GCA_002311635.1 Syntrophaceae bacterium UBA1163 | reverse complement strand
AAACCTAATTTGGACAAGACTGAGGCAAAATAAAGGATAAAGATTTGATCCCAGAGCAGTTAACCCCCAAAGCAGTTGACAAAGCACTCATACATACTTCCATCTCGCGATCTTTAACGTTTGATACGGCACCATTCTCACTCTTCGTACGTGAAGTGTGCCACGAATCTGGATGATCTTATGAAGGTAATGAAAAGGGACTTGTTAGCCCTTGCAGCTGCTGCGGCCGTGATCGTTGTGCTCATTATGGTTACCGTCCGTGAGAAAGCCAAGCCAGTCCCTGCCGACGAGAAGCACCGAGCCTTTTATGAGGCCATGGAGAAGGGTGGGGACAGGATTGAGGTGGAAAGGGCCTGCATAACGTGCCACCACTCTCAGGCTATCCCTTTACCTAAAAAACACCCGCCCAAGGAACAATGCCTGATCTGTCACAAGCTAAATAAGACGAAGCAGTGACCATGTGGGTGGATTGTAAGTGAGAACACAGGGTCTACAATTAAAATAGAACAAAATGGCGAGACCAATAAAATAGTCTCTGTATCTTTTTGTTAGTGGATCAGAATCTAAGAACCGCCCCCAGGACGCTTGAAGTTGTCCGATCTTGCCACTCCAGCCTAAACGGGGCAAACCGTGGTGCAATTAGGGGCGAGTTATCTGCTCACTGCAGGGAGTAGAAGGAGGAGGAAGTGCGAAATAAACTTTTTGCTCTATTGACAATTTTAGTTATGGCCGTTTCTTTAATCGTTGGCTGTCAGACTGTCGCTAAGAAAACAGAACCAACGACCCTGGAGATCAACCCGAGGAGCGCCGAAGCCTACACCATTCGGGGGGCTGCCTATTACAGCGAAGGCCGATATGATCTGGCCATCGCTGATTGCAATGAGGCCCTGGAGATCGACCCGAGGTACGCTGAGGCCTACAACAATCGGGGCAGTGTCTATTACAGCAAAGGCCAATATGATCTGGCCATCGCTGATTTCAATAAGGCCCTGGAGATTAACCCAAGGTATGCTAAGGCCCACTACAATCGGGGGACTGCCTATTACAGCAAAGGCCAATATGATCTGGCCATCGCTGATTTCAATAAGGCCCTGGAGATCAACCCAAGGTATGCTGAAGCCCACTACAATCGGGGGACTGCCTATTGCAGCAAAGGCCAATATGATCTTGCCATCCCTGATTTCAATAAGGCTCTCGAATTAAATCCAAGGTATGTTGATGCCTACGGCAATCGAGGAAATGCCCATGCTGAACAGGGGCAATATGATCAAGCCATCCTGGATTACACCAAGGTTCTTGAATTAAATCCAAAGGATTTTGAAGCATACACGAATCGGGCGAAGGTTTATGAGCGAAAAGGAGATTACGATCGGGCCATTCTGGATTTCACCAAGGCTCTTGAATTAAATCCAACGCGTTTTGATATTTATAACTGTAGGGGAAATGCCTATGCTGTTAAAAAGCAATATCATCAGGCCATATCGGATTATAGCAAGGCTCTTGAATTGAATCCAACGTATGCTATGACCTACTACAATCGGGGGGCAGTTTATCGTATTATAGAAAATTATCAACAATCTTGGGAGGATATTAAGGAGGCACAAAAATTGGGCTATCCAATTCCTGCTAAATTTCTTGAAGACCTTCGTAAGGCTTCGGGAAGGGAGAGGTGAAGATTTCTTCGGATAACCACCAGTTCAACCAATTCCTCAGAATGAAGATTAGTCGGTTGAACAAACAGCCTACTTTTTTGACTCTATCTTTCTGAAAGTTCCGGTTGACCAATTTTCATAAAATAGATATATTCCAGTCATCGATCATCAATCGTCAATGAGATGGGTGGCGGTGCAGATATTTCTTCGCTTTCAAGAAGAAAGCCTGGGGTTAGCAGAAAACTTCGTGAATATAAACAAAAGATATTGATTCGGCCCCGGAGATCTCAAAAAGGAAAATGGTATGTGTCCTCATTTGAGGAAATGGGTTTTTCCTATTGACCCATAATGGGTTTTATGCTATATTAGTATCAGAACCAGGAGGTGAATTCGATGCGAGGTAATGTCTTAAGAGTGAAGGACGAATTCAAAGAGGTCGACACGAGAACGATTGACGATCGAAACAGGCTGACGCTTGGAGAACTCATCAAGGGGTCTAAAAGAGTCCGCCTATACAAAAATGACGCCGGAGAGCTGCTCTTGCGACCTGTCGTTGAAATTCCCGCCTCTGAGGCATGGCTTTTCAGGAATGAACAAGCAATGGAAAACGTCAAAGCGGGGTTAAAAGACGCGTCCGAAGGCAAAATATCAAAGTTGAATCTTAAAGACCTTTAGAGGGGCAATTGTTCGAAATCTACCTAACCGATGCGGCGAAAAATCAGCTGGAGAAGCTCAAAAAGGACAAGGGCCTCGAAAAAAGATACCATGCCATTAAAAAGGCTATCCATTTTCTTTCAGAGAACCCGAGACACAAGAGCCTCCAGACTCACGAATTTACGAGTCTCGTAGGGCCAAAGGGAGAAAAAATCTTCGAAGCCTATGCGGAGCAATCCACTCCTGCCGCTTACAGGATATTCTGGTACTATGGTCCGGGCAAAAAACAGATTACGGTTATTGCCATCACCCCGCATCCTTAGGAATACGCGCACACAGGACAAAAATGGCGAGACCAATAAAATAGTTTGCGTCTAATTGTTATTGGAGCGGAATATAAGAACCGTCTCCAGATAACAAAATATTATTCAGTCCTTGATCGACTTTCAATAAAGGTCCAATCCTGGTCGCTCTTCGTCAACGATGAAATAGGCATAAAATGGAGTGTGTGCTTCTTGGGTCAGGGGGCATGATGCCGATGCCCGGACGGTTTCTTACCTCGGTCGCGGTAAGGCTTCAAGGGCAGCTTTACCTTTTCGATGCCGGCGAAGGGTGTCAGATCAATTTGAAAAAAACGAAGCTCGGGATCAAGTCGCTCCGGGTGGTGGCTGTCAGTCATCTTCATGGAGATCACTGCCTCGGGTTACCGGGACTTCTGATGATGCGGGCTCAGGTGCCAGAGGTGGGTCCACTCACGATTCTCGGGCCGCCCGGGATCGAACGCTTCGTCCGGCAGATTCACGAATCCCTGGCTTTTTTTCTTAACTATCCCCTGTCCTTTCTTGAATGGCATGAAGGATGTCCGGAGGTGGCTTATGAAGACGACCTGGTCCGTATCCTGTGGGGGCCTTTGAAACACACAACCCTATGCCTTGGGTATCGTTTTGAAGAGCATCCCCGTCCGGGAAAGTTCAAGACGGAGGCAGCCGAGGCCTTGGGGATACCCTACGGTCCGCTGTGGGGAAAATTACAGCGCGGAGAAACCGTTACCCTTGACCAAGGAGATGCCATACCGCCCAACCTTGTACTCGGGCCCCCAAGGCCAGGGCTAAAAATTTGCTACGCCGTCGACACGCAGCCCAACAAAGTTCTCTATCGACTATGCCGGGATGTGGATTTGGCCTTCCTAGACGGGATGTTCTTACCCGAACATCACGAGGAAGCAGAGGCGAAAGGACACATGACGGCCGATGATGCAGCGCGAGTCGCCGCCAGAGCGGGTGCGCGGCGTGCAGTGCTTGTCCACATCAGCCCCCGGTACACAGAAGATGATATGGAAAAGTTCGATGAGGCCGCCAAAAAGCGTTTCGGAAATGTTGAAATAGGGACTGACTTACAGCAATTCGCGATTCCGTATCGGGAAGAGGATCCAAACCTGCCCCCGAAGAACTAACACACAACCGCCTGCCATTACTCCTGATGCCTCATTAATAAATGTTACCCGAAAGAAATGAAGAGAGAGGTATCGTGACCATAGGTTTTTGGGAACGTAAGATTTTAAAAATGGTATCAAGCTTATTTTCTATCGC
>DBZJ01000098.1 GCA_002311635.1 Syntrophaceae bacterium UBA1163 | reverse complement strand
AGCGGTTCATTCCTTTAGGCAGAGGGAGAGAGATGAACGATGAGGTCCTCGGTAAAGAAGAATGGAAGGAAATGGCTGGGATGCTTGTAGATTGTGTCTCAATCGGTGAGGCAGAGCAATCCCTTCTTCCCTATCAGGCTTTTCAGATCAGTTTTAGCGGAGGAGAGCCTGAACTCTTAGGCGCTCCGTGTGTCATAGGAGTGGATGGTCTCTGCGTTATGCCGGACGGAAGTGTTTTCCCTTGTCGAAGATTTCCCGTTTCTATAGGGAATCTTTTGAATGATCCTTTGAAAAAGATTTGGGAGGAATCAGACCTATTAGAAAAGTTGAGGGAAAAAGAGAACCTCAGGGGCAGATGCGGAAGCTGCGACGTCGCCGACTGCCGTGGTTGTCGAAGCTTGGCCCTCGCTTTGACCGGAGACTATCTCGAAGAAGACCCTCATTGTTCGTACCAAAATACGTCGTATCATCCGGCCAGTCCTTAACCGGCGGCTTCAACGTCTAATATTTGGCCCACTTTTATTCTACTAGGATTTACCTATTTCGAATCATCACCCCTGCCAGTCCCTGGGAGAACAGTCCAGCATCATCAAATATTGTCTTGATCACTATTTTCCCAGTCCTGTCGATGTAACCCCATCTATGACCAACCTTCACCGCTCCTAAACCTTCTGAAAACCGCCATGCAGATTCAAACTGAGGGCTGATCACTGCTTGCCCGGTCCTATCAATGTAGCCCCACTTATCACCCATCCTTACCGTTGCCAAACCTTCCGAAAATTCCCAGGCCGAATCGAACTGCGGCTTGATGACTATCCTTCCTGTTTTATCTATGTATCCCCACTTGCCACCCTTTACGATCCTTCCCTCTTCTTTTGACCTTCCGCCGAGGTTGACCGGTGCCAATCCCTCGCTAAATTTCCATGCGCAGTCATACTGAGGCGCGATCGTGGGTCTCCCCGTCTGATCAATGTAACCCCATTTGTCGCCCATCCTGACATGCGCCAACCCGTCGTTAAACTCGCGAGCAAAATCAAACTGAGGGTCTATGACCAGTTTTCCTGTCTTATCAATGTAGCCCCACTTGCCGCCAATCTTTACCCTCGCCAACCCATCGGAAAACCCCCAAGCCGAATCAAATTGAGGATCGATAACCATTTTCCCGGCCTTGTCAATGAAACCACACCTGCCGCCCTCCATCTTCACCCTTGCCAATCCTTCGGTAAATTTGGCTGCGCAAGTAAACTGGGCCTGGATGACCATTTCTCCGGTCCGGTCAATGTAGCCGCACTTATCGCCTATCTTTACCCATGCTAACCCCCCGGAAAATCTCCAAGCAGAATCAAATCGAGGCGTTATCACTACTTTCCCCGTCAGATCAATATACCCCCATTTGTCTCCAATCTTTACGCCTGCCAGGCCTTCGGAAAACTCCCATGCGAAATCGAACTGCGGATTGATTACCATTCTTTGATTCTGGTCAATGTAACCCCATCCGTTTGTTCCCCCCGCTTTGGGGCTGCCGAAAAGAGTTACCAATACAATGGGAATAAGGATAAGGACATACTTGGCCGATAATAATCTGATTTTGGTAGGAACCATACGGACCCTCCCTTCTTGTTTATCTCGGGAAAAATCCCGTTGATACGTTTTGACGTTATTTTGGGTACTTTGTGACCTTTGACTCTTCACCTTTGCTCCTTTTGGGTAGTCCTCATAGCCTTTCTCCGAGGACATGGAAAAACCTGTATTCAGTGTCTTTGTATCGCTTGCGACTCTATTTCGAATTTACCCACAGTTTATTGCCGTTGTCAATTAAATTTTGACGGTGATACGAAAGGCAAACAGACAAAGTCATTAGTGGTATCTTTTGAGCTCTTCAAGTAGTGCGATCATCCCCAAATACAGTATTTTCCATCGTAAAATACAGTGTTTTCCCCATTTACTTCCCTGCCCAATCCGATAGTTTAGAAGAAAATCATACTTTTAGTCCAAATAGGTGGGACCATCAAAAAAGAGATGGAAGAGGAGGTGGCGATATGCCAAGAAGCATTTTGTTTTTTTCACTTATATTCTTCGTCCTCGGTCTGGTCCCTGTCGCTCAGGACAGTGCAAAAGGAGACTCGGGGTTTGCCGGTTCTGAAACCTGCAAGGACTGCCATGAAGTTTACTACAATAAGTTTATAAAATCCGTCCACGGCAAAAAGGCTATACCGGGGTCTCCGATGAACAAAGAAGGATGTGAATCATGCCACGGCCCCGGCGCGCAACACATTGAAAAAGGCGGTGGAAGAGGCGTTGCGATTTTTGTTTTTAACAAGAAGGAAAGTTCTACTACCAGGGATTCAAAATGCCTCGCCTGTCATGAAAATATGAGAGGCGTGGAAAACTGGAATCTGAGCAAGCACAAATCTTTTCTTGTCACGTGTGACAACTGCCACTCCATCCACTCCGCTGTGCCCGGAAAGAATTATCTGAAAGCTCAAGAACCTGATCTCTGCTTTGGCTGCCATAGGAATATAAGGGCCAAATTCAATAAGCAGTCACATCATCCAATCAAAGAGGAATTGGTGGGCCGGCAGGCGCTTAAATGCTCGAGTTGCCACAACCCGATGGGCACGTTTGATGTCAAAGCAATGCTCAAGGCTGATTCGGTAAACGATCTCTGTTATGAATGCCACGCCGAAAAGAGAGGCCCCTATGCGTTTGAGCATCCCCCTGTGCCCGAGAACTGCCTAATCTGCCACGAGGCCCATGGCAGTAACCATTCGAGGCTTCTGACCAGGAAGGCGCCTCTCCTTTGCGAGAGTTGTCATGATACCGTAGGAGGAAGGCATAACACCGACCCCTATACCAATCTTCACTCTTTCTTGGGTACTGCGACATCCGGGAAAAATAGATTTTTTGGCAGGTCTTGTCTGAACTGCCATGGGAATATTCATGGAAGCAGCCTTTCTGAATTCTTTGTGCGATAGGAGGGGTGAGATGATGAAGCGGATGATTGCAATAGTTGGGCTGATCGTAATCCTCGCACCATTTCCTTACGCCTTTTCGGAAGAGGTCACGGTTGAGGGCGAAGTTGGAACCGTAGGGGTATATACCGGGGTGAGAGCGGATGAAGGAGGCCGGGCAAAATTTACTGAGTATAGAGACCTCAGACAAGGCGCCAGCGTTTTCGGAGATATGGGCCTGGGAATAGATTCGGACAATTATTTCCTGAAATTCAGAGCCGGTGACATGACGTATGATACACAATTCTACGAGATCGAAGGCGGCATGTGGGGAAGATTCAAGTTTAATCTTTTTTATGACGAGATACCCCACAATATCACCTTTGATGCCAGAACGCCTTTTATCGGGGCGGGGCACGATCTCTTAATCGGTGCTCCCAATCCGAATTTTGCCACGTGGAACACATTTGACTATTCGATCCTAAGGCATCAATATGGAGGCGGCTTCAAAGTCGACGCGATTCGCCCGTTCTTTCTCGATGTCTCGTTCGCGAGGGAAAACAGGGATGGAATCAAGCCGACAGGCGCGGCGGAAACAAGTCCAGGAGGCAGAGCCTTTGAGCTTCCAGAACCTGTTGACTACGTCACAAACAATCTGAAAGTTTCAGCAGGGTATGCTCAAAAGCCTCTATTCCTGTCGTTGAATTATATCCACAGCGATTTTAACAACAGCAACGCTTCCCTGACCCTGCCCTCCAACTTCAGCGCCCCCAATACTTTCTCCCTTCCCCCCGATAATACCTACGACAAAGGCGCTTTTAAGGGTGCGGTCAATCTCCCCTTCAATAGCAAATTTAGTACCAACATGGGGTTTTCAAGGGGGACATCGGATACATCGATTGTCTCTCTTATTGGTTCGGGTTACAGGGGAAAAGTCGACACTGTGAATTATGACTTTGCGCTCACTTCAAATCCTGTGAGTTTTCTCGACGTAAAAGTCTACTATAAATATTATAAGAGATTTAACAAATCTGATGACCCAACCGGCGTTGTGGATGTCTTCTTAAACTACAACGTTGCTACTTACGGAGGAGAGCTTGGTTTGAGGCTTCCCGAAAATTTTTACCTCTCCGGCGGCTATAAATATGTCAAGACAGAGAGAAATAAGAGAGGTGAATCAGACCCCGTGGAGATTCTACCTTTCAACATGGACAACATCTTTTTTGCGAATTTAAAATGGAGCGGAGTCGATTTTCTGGAGGCAAGGGTAGGATATGAGAAATTAGATAGAGACGCCCAATACCGAACCGTTCAAAGCGCTGTTAACCCAGCCCGAAGATTTGCTTATGCAGCACAGAATAAGGACACGTTTAAGGCCATTCTCGATATCTTCCCTTTGGAAAATCTGAATTTAGGCCTTGAGTACAGGTATATAAACGTAGATTATTCGGACACGATATTTGGATTGAGAGGCGACAAAAGGTATGAGTTCGAGGCCAGTGCCGATTACAGCATAGGGAAAATTGCTAAAGTATATGCCTATGGCGATTTGGAACGGATTAAATTCAACCAATTACAATTTGAGGGCACAACCCTTCTCCCTTGGCAAGCGGATCAGTGGGATAAGAGCTGGGGGTATGGGATAGGGGCTGAAGTCTATGTGATCCCCAAGAAGCTGACATTGATATTTCAACATGATTATCTGAAATCGAATGGGTCCGTTGACTTCACTCTTAATAATGGGCTGTTTATTGCCGCGACTGGACTTGGTCCCGGGTCCGGAGCGAACAACGATAATATTGATATCGGCAGATGGGATGATTACGCACTTTATTCCCTTAGTATTAAAGCAGTTTACAATTTCACAAAATCCCTTACAGCCATGATTGGCTATGCTTATGAGCGATTTTGGTACAGCGATGCCCAGTTGAACAATTACCTTTTTGCCCCTGCAGGCCCAGCCACGAGTTCTGCTTTTCTCACCGGGGCCTACAAGGACCAGAGCTACAAGGCGAACTTGGTTTTTGGTGGTATGACTTATAAATTTTGATCGCGTTTTTCTGATGCTTTCCGCTGCGGGGTTGATCATGACCCCGCAGCTTTTTTCGCCTATTTAATACAAGCAAAACCATCTCTCCTATCCCTAAAGATACTCCATTCCGGTCGTAAAAGAAATCGCTTAAAATTCTGGAGGACCAGAATCGTTTAAAAACATTGTTTAAGCGCTTGATTTATGGTACATTTCACCTAAATTCGAAGGAGGTAAGCCTTTTATGGATATTCAGGAGATTCTGAAAAAGGTTGAAAAAACCGAGACCCCGAAAGTGAACAAAGTGGCGGTGGCTTACTCCGGAGGGCTGGATTCTTCTCTTGCCATCGAATTGCTCAGGAGAAAATATAAAGCGAGAAAGATCCTTGCGATCACGATCGACATCGGTCAGGGGGAAGAAGAGGTCCTTGAGAGCAGGAGGAAGGCGAGGATTCTCAAGATCAAGCCTCTTTTTTTCGATCTTCGAAAGGAATTTACCGAGGTCTGGATTGCCCGGGCCATTCAGGCCAACTCGGATTATCTGGGTTATCCTGTCTCTACCTCCATGACGAGGCAGATCGTGGCGCGTAAAGCGGCAGAGGTCGCCCGGGAAGAGGGATGTGATGCCATCCTCGAGGGATCCAGCGGAAAAGGAAATGATCAATATCGCATGCACAATGTCTTTAAAATGTTCGCCCCCGAGCTGAAAATCCTCGTGCCCGTGCGGGATTTTGATTTGACCCGGCTGGAAGAAGAGGCCTTGTGCCGGGCATGGGATGTTCCAGTGACGGAGATGATCACCGGCGGGGACGATAAGACGATGTGGTGCCGATCGATCGCCAGCGGGGCGATCGACCTGAACCAGGCCCTTCCGGATAATATTTGGGTGTGGTATCGGCCCGTTGAAAAATCTCCCGATGAACCTTCTTTTGTCACCCTGGAGTTCGAAAAGGGAATTCCAACCAAATTGAATGATAAGCGGAAAACCCTTGGAGAAATCATCCCGGCCCTCAACGCCATTGGCGGCATGCATTCCATCGGCAGGATTGACATGTTTGAAGACGGGATCATGGATCTCAAGAGCCGCGAGATCTACGAGGCCCCGGCCGCGACGATCATCCTTAAGCTCCATCGGGACCTGGAACAGTTCTGCCTCACCAAGGATGAGATTCAGTTCAAGAGAGGGATCGACCAGAAGTGGGCCTACCTGATCTACCATGGGATGGGTTACCATCCGCTGCGGTACGATCTGGATGCGTTTATCGAGACCTCTCAAAAGGTGGTCAACGGGAAATATAAAGTCAAACTCTTTAAAGGGAATATTGAGATCATCAATCGAGAATCGAAGACGAGTCTCTTCTCACCGGAGATCCGTTCCATTAAGGCCACGGGTTTTGATCAGAGACGCTGCGCGGATGCGGCTTTCGTCCGCGGCCTTCCGTTTGAAATCTTGGCAAAGCGGAAGGCGAAATAGAATGTTAGGCGCCAAATTCCAAGCACCTGCCTTCGTCCCGCAAGGCGGGACTTCGCGGAGGCAGGCCAATTAACAAATAATTTCCAATGAGCCAAATCCCAATTTTCTAAATGGGCTTCGTCATTGAAAATTGGAGCTCGGAGCTTATTTGGGATTTGGAAATTGATATTTGTAATTTTGATGGATTAGGGGATCGGAGATGAAGATAGAAAAGTTATGGGGTGGGCGGTTTGAAGAGTTACCCTCCCAGGAGATGGTTGATTTTCTTTCGGGGAGAGATATTAAGGGAATTCCCCCTTGTGATGAGCGACTGGTTCCGTACGATCTCTGGGGAAACCGAGCCCATGTCCTCATGCTTTGCCGGCAGGGCATCCTTTCGAAACAGGATGGAAAGAAAATCCTTAAGGGATTAAGGGAAATAGAGGCGCTTTATCGGAAGGGAAAGTTTAGGTTGGATCCTTCGAAAGAGGATGTCCATTCCAACATCGAGAGCTATCTCATTGGTCGAATAGGCATTGAATCCGGGGGAAAGGTCCATACCGGTAGAAGTCGGAATGACCAGATTGTCCTCGACATGCGTCTTTACCTTCGGGAACAGGCTTTGGATTTTATTGAAGGAATAGTCTTTTTAATGGAGTCTCTTCTTCAGCGGTCCGAGGAACACCGTTCAACCGCCATGCCCGGCTACACCCATCACCAGCATGCGGTCCCGACCACCTTCGGTCATCTGCTCCTCTCCTTTGGAGAAGCCCTCGAGCGGGATGCGCAAAGATTTGCCCATTGGTTCGGTCTCTTCAACAAAAATGCTTTGGGTGCGGCAGCTGGGTACGGCACTTCTTTTAATCTGGATCGGCAGTTGACCTCAAAGCTGCTCGGATTCGATGGGCCTACAGAGAATGTAACCGATCCCATTACCCAACGATGGGAACCCGAGGCAGAACTGGCCTTTGATGCGGCTGTGATGATGGATCATCTCTCCACGATGGCCCAAACTCTGATCCTTTTGTCCACCCGCGAATTCAGCATGGTGCGCTTGAATGATCGACATTGCTCGGGCAGTTCGATCATGCCGCAGAAACGAAACCCCTGTTCTTTGGAAGTGATCAAGGCCAAGACATCCTTTGCTCACGGAATGCTCGTCAGCCTTCTCTCCGTCGGTAAGGCCCTGTTCATGGGATTTAATCGGGACACGCAGTGGACAAAGTATTGGATCATGGACTTGGTGGATGAATCGAAACCTGCTCTATCGGTAATGGCCGACGTCATTCGACTCCTCGAAGTCAACGAGACGCAGATGTCTAAGCAGGCCCAGGAGGAGTTTCTTGGAGCCACCGCGTTGATGGAGTGGCTGGTCCGTCGCGGTCCCCTCCCCATGCGGAAGGCCAAAATGATGATGGAGAGAGCAGTAAAATATTCGGAGAAAGAGGGGAAAGGGAAGGTTACCTACCAGAGCTTGAAGAAAGCTCTTACGGAGATGAAGATTAATGTGCCGGTCACGGAACAAGATGTCGAAAGAAACCAGAGACCGGAAAGAATATTGGCTCAGACGCCATCCGTTGGGACACCTTCGGAGAAAAGGGTGAAAGAGAATATCGCATCGCTTCAAAAAAGAGTTCAAGCCCAAGAAGCTTGGCTCGTCCATAAGCGCATGGGAATCGAAAAAGCAAAGGCATTGGTCTCCAAAATGGAGAAGCAGTTAGCCTCCCGTACATGATACCATTTGGATGGAATACCCCTCCCCCTCTCCCCACTGGGGAGACGGGGAGGATGCGGGGTTTTGGGCGTTTGATATTCAACTTACCGAAAAGAATTTAGTGGAATACACCGGGGTAACGAAAAAAGAGTTAGATTTCATCCGGTCTATCGTTGACCCTGAAAGGGTGTCCACGGGTGAGTCCGTCCTTGACCTTCACAGTAAGGATGAATCTTTTCATCCGAGGCGGAAACCCGACGTCGTGGTTTGGCCCCTCAGCGCAGTAGAGATCAGTCAGATTCTCAAGTTGGCCGATGCGAAGAGAATTCCTGTTACTCCATGGGGTGCCGGAACAAGTTTAGAGGGCAATCCCATACCGGTCAAGGCGGGGATTGTTTTAGATCTTCAACAGATGAACCATATCCTGGAATTAAGGGCAGAGGACCTTCAGGTCCGTATTGAAGCTGGGGTCATCTATAAAGAGCTGAATCAACACCTCTCCCGTTTCGGCCTCTTCTTCCCGCCGGACCCGGGAGCCTCGGCGACGATCGGGGGAATGGTGGGTAATAATGCGAGTGGGGTCAGGACGATTAAGTATGGGGCGACGAAAGATTTTGTCCTGAGCATGGTGGTTGTTCTTCCTTCCGGAGAAATCATCCGCGTGGGAACGAATGCGGTCAAAAGCTCATCAGGCTATGATCTTTGCCGTCTTTTTGTTGGCTCAGAAGGGACATTGGGCGTGGTCACGGAGGTCACGCTTCGCCTGATCGGTCTTCCCGCAGAGTTCATGGCTGCCGTGGTGCAATTCCGCTCCATTCGCGAAGCCACCGATACGGTTTTCCAGATCATGCGCTCCGGGCTATCGCCGGCAGCTCTGGAATTTTTGGATGCCCCGACGGTTCAGGTTGTTAACCAGTTTAAGAAGCTTTCCTTGGAAGAAAGACCAACTCTTTTCATCGAATTTCATGGGACGAGCGCTGCCGGTTTGAAAGAAGACTTGGAAATGGTGAAAGAGATTTGCGGTGAGAATCGACCCCTTCGGTTCGATTCGGGGATTGGAAGAGAAGAGCGGAACCGCCTCTGGGAAGCACGGTATGGAGTTCACGAATCCATCAAGGCAAGCAATCCGGGTTTAAGTCCTCTTGTGATCGATACGGCTGTACCCATCTCAAAATATTCGGATATGGTGGAATGGGGTCAGAAAATCGTCAAGGAGAAAGGATTGCAAGGATATGCCTTCGGCCATGCCGGAAACGGAAATCTCCACATGGAGATTATGGGGATTCCTGAAGAAGAGGTCCAATGGCAAAAGGTTCAGGAAGCGGCGGAGGAAATTGTCCACTTTGCACTGGGATGTGGTGGAACCGCCACAGGAGAACATGGCATTGGGATTGGCAAAAGGAAGTTTATGAAGGAAGAGCATGGGGAAAGCCTTCTCTTGATGAAACAGATTAAGAAACTGGTAGATCCCAATGGAATCATGAATCCAGGAAAGATCTTCGATTAGCACAAAGCATAGAGCATGGCAGGGAAAAGCACCAAATTTCAAATAAATCACAATTACTCAAATTCGAAACAAAATCCTGTTTGGTCATTTGAGATTAGAATTTGGAGCTTATTTGGGATTTGGAATTTGTGATTTGGGATTTTGAATGCTATGCTCATTGTAAATTCACTTTAGGAGGAGGGACTTATGGGTAAAGTAGAGGGTATCATCAAATCTGAAATTGCACGTTTGGCGAAAAGAGAGGTAAGGAAAGTCTCAGTTCCGTTTGGCCGGGATCTCCGGTTCTTGAAAAGTGTGGTTTCACAACTTCGCAGGACGGTCTTGGGGCTTCAACGAATCACAACCAGTCAGCAAAAAGAGCTTGAAAAAGGTAAGATGGTGTTGGAGGCACCTCCGGAAGAAGTGAAGGAGTCGCGTTTCTCACCTCGTTTGATCCGGAGTCTTCGCAAGCACTTAGGCATCACCCAGAAAGAGCTGGCTATTCTCACGGGCGTCACCGTCGGAGCCGCGCATCTGTGGGAGAGCGGACAGTTTAAGCCGAGCATGAAAAAGAAGGCGGTGATGGTGGCGCTTCGAAAGCTGGGCCGTCGTGAGGTAAAAAAGCTCCTTGAAGGCAAGGGGACTCAGAAGCCGGTAAAGAAGATTTCTTCGCGCAGGAGGAAACGAACGAAAAAGGCCCGCAGGAAATAATATCCTGATCTTTCATGGTAGAGGTCAATTTTTTACTTCTCATTTTCCTTGCCGTTTTTCTATTGCGGTCCGGAGCCCAGATCTATCTTAACTGGCTTAATATTTCCTACCTTCGCCAGCACGGAACAACTGTTCCGGAAATGTTTCAGGATACTATCAATCCTGAGAAGCTAAAAAGAATTTCGGCTTATACTGCAGAGTCCGAAAATTTTGCCATGATTACTACTCTGGCGAATCAAGGACTCTTTCTGGCGATTTTACTATCCGGTGTTCTGCCGTTGCTGGTTAGGACGATCAGCCTGTGGAAATATGGTCCGATTATAAGTGGTTTGATTTTCTTTGCCGCTCTCTCGATTTTCACCAACCTGCTTCGTATCCCTTTCAACCTTTACGAGACATTCGTGATCGAAGAGCGTTACGGGTTTAATGTGATGAACTTCAAGATGTGGATTTCGGACTTATTGAAGAGTCTCCTCCTCACCACCATTCTTGGCGGTCTGCTCCTCGGTCTTCTCTTAGTTTTGGTGGTTCATGGAGGAGACGCCTGGTGGGTATGGGCATGGATGCTGGTCGGTGGGTTTGAATTGCTGATGCTATGGCTGTTTCCGGTCGTCATCCTTCCTCTGTTCAACAAATTTGATCCGATTGAAAATAAGGGACTGGAGGAGCGCATCAGGACGCTGATAGGAAAAGTCGGACTCCGGGCCAAAGGGATTTTCAAGATGGATGCCAGCAAGCGGAGCAAGCATACGAACGCTTTTTTCATTGGCCTCGGCCGGACGAAGAGAATTGTCCTGTTCGATACTCTCCTGGCCTCTCACACGGAAGAAGAGATTTTATCCGTCCTGGCCCACGAGGCAGGGCATTGGAAGAAAAGGCACATCCTCCGGATGCTCATTCCTTTGGAGATATTGTCGCTTGTCTCTTTTTATGTGGTGGCCAAATTTTTGAATTGGCCGTTGCTTTACCAAACATTTGGTTTTCAAGAACCCATTGTCTATGTCGGACTATTTCTAATAGGAGCCTTTATCAGTCTGATTGGTTTTTTTGCTCAACCCCTGGAGTCGGCCATCTCGAGGAAATTCGAACGCGAAGCGGATGATTTTGCATTAGGGCTGACAGAGACGGCAGTGCCCATGCGCTCTGCACTGAAGCGGCTGGCCGCAGATAACCTGTCCAATCTGAGCCCTCATCCTCTTTATGCGTGGTTTTACTACTCCCACCCGCCTCTGGTAGAACGAATCGAAAGGCTCAGCCCTTCTAATAAAGGATAGGGAGATGCTATTTTTCGTCTTCAGCCCACCAGCGGATATGATTTATCTCCGGATCTGAATTCAAAATCCTGTCAAGTGCCGCCGCAACCTTCTCAACATCACCGGTGGTGTCGATCTTCTTGAAAAGGCCCCTTCGGACACTTGGCTTGGAGGGCTCGATAAAGACCAGGTAGCCGTCTGGATATTCCTGATAGTGGCCGCAGCCAACCCAGAGAGAAAAAGGTTCATGGTGTACAGGTACCACCCAACCCCAGTCCTCGGGATATATCTCTTCCGTTTCTATTCCTTCTTCTTTCAATTTCCGATACAGATATTCGGCCAGTCTCTTGCCCCATAAGCCGGGGTTCACCTTTTCTTCTTCCCAGGGATAAGCCGGAAATTTCGCCGAGCGAAATTCAACGTGTGTGCGCATCTCTATTCCCTCACTGAGCGCTAAGGATCACCCGGAGCCCGATTTCCGGGCGATTCGTTGCACCGACTCGTTATGCTCGCTTTTGTTCTTGAGTTCCTCGTATCTGAAACAACCTACGACATGATCGTTTACCATGCCAACTGCTTGCATGAATGCGTAACAAATTGTCGTCCCGACGAACTTGAACCCTCTTTTCTGCAAGTCTTTGCTCATGGCATCAGACTCTGGGGTGCTGGAGGGAATTTCCGTTATCTTTTTCCATGAATTTCGGATTGGTTTCCCATTAACAAATCGCCAGATATAATTATCAAAACTTCCAAATTCTTTCTGTAACTGCAGAAACGCTCTGGCGTTAGTGATCGTCGCGGTGATTTTGAGCCTGTTTCTTATGATCTCAGGATTAATGAGTAATCGTGAAACATCCTTCTCGGTGTATCGGGAGATTTTCCGTGCGTCAAAATCGTGAAACGCTTTTCTGTAACCTTCCCGTTTCTTAAGGATCGTAGACCAGCTCAATCCCGCTTGCGCACCTTCCAAAATAAGAAACTCGAATAGGCTTCTGTCGTCGTGAATGGCTACGCCCCATTCATCATCGTGGTAGGACTGCTCGATCTCGCCCCTATTAGCCCATTTACAGCGTTTCATATGTCGCCTTCACTTGATTAAACCGGTGCTTAACAGAGATCACCGGGAGCCGGGTTTATTGGCAATCCGGTGGCGCGGAGTGTTCGAGCTTTTTATTGCACTTTGGGCACCTATCTTCTTTTCGTAGACGAAGAACTCCCCTTTTCTGAACCGAACTATTCGGGCTCTTCTGTAACCACGGTTTTCATACAAGGTGAACGCTGCAGGATTGAGTGTGAAAGCGTCAAGACGGATGCAGTCATAGTTTTCAGTGGCGGCCATCTCTTCAGCAAAATCCATCAGGTGAGATGCCAGCTTATGACGCTGATAGTCTGGGTGGACAGTTAATCGGTGGACCACAAGGGCCCGCCCACCATACTCCCAGGCAACACCGGCGTACTCTGGTGACTGGTCTTCGTTAATGACGGTCAAACCAGCCACTCGGCCTTCGACCTCGATCAGGTACATTTGTTGGTTTTCGATGTCGGCATTCAAAATGGCCTTGCTCGGGTAGACATCGTCCCACTGAGGAACGCCCTGCTGATCCATGTGACGGATAGCCTCTTGTACGAGGCTATATATGGAATCCAAATCCTCTATGCGTGCAAGTCTGATTGTAGTCATTTCATTGGGTTTGACCGCTACGGCTCACCGGAAGGCCGGTTTCCGGGCGATTCGGTGAAGCGATCCATTTCCTCCCTCTCGGTGTAAGATACAGAGCATCCTGAGAGGTTTGCTTGGCGCGGCCTAACAAATCACTATCACACTTGCATCTATCCGTAAAGTGCTATTTTTCGACTTCGTCCCCCGTTCGTCCCTTAGATAATTATTGCGTACCCGACTGACAATTTTTGGATTTCCCCGTCCAATCCTTGTATGTTTTATTGAATAAAACTTGTAATATCAAATGATTGTATGTTTCAAAAGAAATGGCATGACATTTGCTGTATCTTGGCAAAATGTGCATCTTGGAGAGACTGCTCTGCATTCTGATGCATTAGAACAACATGAAGGAGGCGAGAAGAGGAGGGTGATTTAGGCTAAAGAGAAGAAGGATAGACCGAAAAAATTGGAAAATTCCCAAGGGAGGAGAGAATGGTATGAAGAAATTTATTGGTATCGTAATGGCGAGTGGCCTTACGCTGCTTTTCATTGCTGTATTGGCACAGGCTGGGCCGGTTGAAAAACTAATTCCGTACAGCAAAAAGGTCCCCGCCTCGTATTCCGAGATCACATATCGATTTAGTCTTTGGGATGCTGAAACAGGGGGAAATGAACTATGGTCGGAGGAGAAGCAACTAAAGGTAAGCGGAGGTCATGTGACAACTGAACTTGGCGGTACTGTGCCACTGGATTCAGTCGATTTCTCGCAACAATTGTACGTACAGGTGGAGAGAGAAATTAAGGGCAGCTTCAAAGTCGTTGGAACAAGAGACACGTTTTATGTAGCACCCTATGCAATATGGGCAACCTCCCCTGCAGGACCAAAAGGTGATACCGGAGCCACTGGACCTCAGGGGCCAGCAGGGCCAGCGGGAGCGCAGGGCCCCGCAGGGCCAACAGGGCCTCAGGGACCTGCAGGAGCCACTGGAGCTCAGGGACCGAAGGGTGATACTGGAGCCACTGGATCAGCAGGGCCAGCAGGGCCAACAGGACTGGCGGGACCAAAGGGTGATACTGGAGCCACTGGGGCCACAGGTGCTACGGGGGCAACAGGTCTAACTGGTAACACAGGGCCAGCAGGACCGACAGGGGCAACGGGGCCAGCGGGGCCGACGGGTCCTACAGGCCTGACCGGTGATACAGGCCCGACCGGACCAGTAGGCATTGTATTTAATGGAGTATGGCAGAGCACTGTAGCCTATAACAAAAATGATGTCGTATTTGACCCCGCCAATGGGAGTACCTGGATTGGTCTATTCGATGGTATTCCGCTAGGCAACGAGCCTGGGACAGCCAACAATGTCTGTGGAGACGGTTCAGATCCTTGCTGGGGAGAGTTGGCTGCGATGGGAGCAACCGGTCCCACTGGCCCAACCGGAGCTACCGGGCCAACCGGACCCACTGGAGCCACTGGGGCTACTGGCCTAACCGGACCAGCCGGACCCACTGGAGCCACTGGGGCCACAGGTCCCACAGGGCCAAGCGGACCCACTGGAGCCACTGGCCCCGCAGGGCCACGGGGTGATGTTGGACCAGCAGGGCCAGCAGGGCCGGCTGGAACGGTAAGTGCCTATAACTCAGCCAATGCAACTTCTGGAACGACAACGTCGACAAGCTATACAGCGACTCTCACCGGTGGTGGAACCAGCCCGTCAGCGACGGTTACGACCGGAACTAGTGTTATCGTGATCCTGACCGCTTCCCTCAATACTGGGTACATGAGTGTGGCCGTGTCAGGGAGCACGACCATAAGCGCTAGTGACACAAGGGCACTTGTTCGAACTAGCGGCAGTGCAATACAGGCTAGCGCAATGTATGTTGTAACCGGCCTTATTGCAGGGTCTAACACATTCACTTTGCAATACAAATCGAATGGTGGGACAGCGACGTTCTCGAACAGGAACATAATCGTGATGCCGTTATAGGATTTAAACGATCAGATCGGCCGTATCAGCAGGGGACGTATTTTGGGGGGCTTTTTAGCCCCCCTTTTTTTGAGACAAATAAGTGATTGGGGTCAAAGCTACATTATACACTTCGCGCTGGCTCACCAATAATCTTCTTTATCCTGATCAATTCTAAATTGAATGTTCTATCTGCTTCTTTCCTCTTTTCAACCTCTCTGGCAGCATTGGTTAACGCTTGAATTCCAATTGCTCCCAGGCCCCGAAATGTTTTTTTAGCACTTTTTACGCTTGCTGTCTATAAGATACTTCATTGATAATATTTCGCAAAGATGGAATTCAGCCTGGTTGTATTTTTTCTTGATAAATTTGGTTAGTATGCTAAATATAGACATATAAGAATTTGTCCGAATGGAAGGGGAGAGCGAATCATGAGCGACTGGAAAAAAACTTGTTGTGTTTTGTGCGGCCAGAACTGCGGCCTGGAGGTCATCACAGAAGGCAGCAAGATCATCAAAGTGAGGGGTGACAAGGCGGATCCGCGTTCGCAGGGATACCTTTGCAGAAAAGGCGCGAGCGTCATGTATTTTCAGAATAACCCGGAAAGGCTGAAGTATCCTCTCAAACGAGTTGGAAATCGCTTTGAACGCGTTTCCTGGGATCAGGCCCTGGACGAAATAGCTGCGAAGCTCAAAGAAATTGTAGAAACTCATGGACCTCGCTCCGTCGCCTACATGGGAGGAGGTGGCCAGGGCTGTCATTTCGAAGCCGCTTTCGGCGTGCGCTTTTTGCATGGATTGGGCTCAAAGAACCATTACAGCCCGCTGGCCCAGGAACTCACCGGTTTTTTCTGGGTGAACGGGAAGGCATTCGGCCGCCAGTATATGGCTTCGTTTCCCGACATTCAGGGATCGGACCTCCTTGTCTTCTGGGGAGCCAATCCCATGGTGAGCCATGATATACCCAATGCTCCGGTCGTGCTTCGAAACAAGAAAAAGGACCCCGGCTTTCTCTTGGCCGTAGTCGATCCCAGAGTGACGGAGACAGCCAAGCTTGCAGATGTCCATTTGCGGCTCAGACCCGGGACGGACGCGCTCCTCTTCAAAGCGATGATCAAGATCTTGCTGACCGAAGGGCTTGTGGCGAAGGAATATCTTACGGCAAAAACGGACGGCTTCGAAGCTATCCGAGGCTGGTTTGACGACATAAACGTGAAAGATAACTGTCGCGTTTGTGGCTTAGATGTCAGTGCTGTCGAAGAATTCACTCGTCTGTTTGCCACCCGCAAGACCGCCATGCGCAGTGACCTGGGCATTTTGATGGGAAGGCACAGCACGCTTAATTCTTATCTGGAATTACTTTTGCTCACGCTTACAGGTCGTATCGGGGTCAAAGGCGGCAATGTCTTTTTGGGTCACCTGATGCCAATGGGATCCCATACGCCGGAAGAAGATCCGAGAACATGGAAGACGGTCATGACCAATATTCCGTTGATCATGGGGGTCTTTCCGCCCAATGTGATGCCTGAAGAGATCGATAACGATCATCCACAACGCATCCGCGGCCTCATCGTCAGCGGCTCGAATCCCCTCCGTTCTTACGCGGACACGAAAGCCTATGAAAAAGCCTTTGCAAAGCTTGAGTTGCTCGTAACCATTGAGGTGGCCATGAGCGAGACGGCGGTTCTTTCTCATTACGTTTTGCCGGCCAAATCGGCCTATGAAAAGTGGGACGGCACATTCTTCCAGTGGCATTACCCGGACTACTATTTTAATATGCGGCGTCCGATCGTCCAGGCAGAGGGAGAGCAGATGGAAGAAGCGGTTATCTTCACGGGACTCGCTGAAAGGCTGGGCATGATCCCTGATTATCCCTCCAAGCTCGGGAAACTGGCCGGGGAGCGGACGCACTTCGGCGTTGCGCTGATGGAATATATCCGGAGCGACCCAAAAGCAGAACCGTGGCTGCCTTATATACTTGGGAAGACCTTGGGGGAAGAACTCGGCTCCAAGAATCTGGCTATGCTCTGGGGACTACTGGCGCGTTTTCCGATGATGCACCCGGAAGAGGTAACGCGTGCCGGTTATCAGGTGGGACCGATGACCGGTGAAGAAATGTTCATGAAAATTCTGAGCACACCGGGAGGAGTAAAAATCGGGGTCGTAGATACGGAGAACAATCTCTCTCTTCTTAAAACCTCCGACAAGAAGATTCACGTCCATTTCCCGGAGATGGAATCATGGGTGAAGGAGGTTACACCTGTAAGCGAGCAGGCCCAGCTTGTGAACAAGGACTATCCCATGGTTCTGATGGCTGGAAACCACATGGAAATGGTGGCCAATACGATCATGCGTGATCCTGCCTGGAATGAGGGAAAACGCCCTTGCACCCTGAGGATACACCCCAATGACGCCGAAGAACTTGGAATTGAAGAGGGTGAAGAAGTCCTGATTGAGACCGAGGCAGGATCTGTTAAGGTTGAAGCGGAAGTTACCGAGAGCTCGCATCGAGGACAGGTCGTCATCCCTCATGGCTTCGGGCTCGTCCACGGCGGAGAGACACACGGGGCCAATGTAAACCTCCTTGCCCCGGCGAAACACCGGGACCGTTTGGCGGCCACGCCGCTCCACCGTTATATTCCGTGCCGTGTCCGAAAAGCATCGTTCGCAGAGACGATCCGCAAAGGGTGAAAAAGGAGAAATCCTACGTTGAGTTGTTTGTCCTTTGATGGCCGGGAAAACCTTCTCCTACTGGCATACAATAACATCTCGGTTCCATGAGGCTAGGGAACGGGATCGTATCTTTTATTTCCTAGCAGCCAATTCCTTTTTCAAAGCTTCGATTTCGTCCCAAAACCCCCATTTCTCGATGAGCCAGCTTGCTCGCGCCTCGGCATCTTTTTTTCTCAATTGGTCGGCTTCGGAATCGGAAAGAACCTGGAGAATCTGTTTGACGGCGAGATCGTCCGAAGCAAGCGCGCGCGCGGCTTCGTAGGCGATCATCCCGACATTCGCTTCCGGGGAATTTGGAAAAGATCTATGGAACAGAATGATCCGAAGTGCGAAATCATCTTCGAGTCCCCGTCGCGAACGGGGAGCACGAGACTCTGATTCGTCTTTTTCTCCCCGAAGCAGATCGATCATCGTTCGGGAGATCGCGACGGGGAAGTTGGAAGATAGGGAATTTCGCGGGATTTCAAAAAACAGAAAGAGATTCTTGAAGAGGATGGCCCCCAGGGGGGAGCTGTAAATCTTGCTGAGAAACTTTAATATGCACGAGCCAAGGTCGTTCGAGAAGACATAAGAGTGGTCGATAATCTGAGTAATCAAATTCTGTTTTCTCAGCTCCTCTTTTTCTTTTTTCTCGTCAGCGAGTTGTTTGGTGTAGCGCAAACAGTCACGAATCTCTTCGCAATTCCGACACTCGGGTCTCGATTGCGTCATGGTCCGGCCGCCGCTGAGGTTGACCTCCTTTAATGAGCCAAAGCACTCCTTATGATCCATCCGCTCTTTTTCCTCTAACGCCATCTCGTCTTCCCCTTTTCATAGACCAAATCCTTTCGGGCTTGTCAAGGGAAATTTCTGAGATCCTTGAGAAGCAATGAAGCTTTTTTACAGAATTGATAACCTTTAAGGAAAATTTCGTCAAGGCCAGCAGACGATTCAAACAAGCCGGGAGACATTTTAAAAGAAGCCATCCGCAGTATGAAAGAGAATGTAAATGCTTGACAATTTTTCCTTAATAAATTATAAAAAGCGGAAGGTGGAAAAATGGAATTAGGTACCAAGAGAATGTTTGATTATTACTATTACCTTCAAGCCATTCACCTATGTGCTTAGACGATAGTCTTTTGCCAAAAGGGCCATGGGTGATTAAAATCCATGGCCCTTTTGTTTTAGTGTCGTAGAGAACGTCTTTATATCTTTTCCTGTTTATGGAGAGCAGGTCATGGGTTCTCTGGTCATCGTGTCTAAAGGGAAAGACCCTTATCGCACGACCAAACGGATACTCCAAAGGTTTCCCTTACCCGATTTGGAGGGGAAGAGTGTCCTGATCAAACCGAATGCCGCACGATTGGCGTCCCCAGGAGACGGCGTGACGACCCATCCCCGGGTGGTGGCTGCCGCCATCGATCACCTGAAAGAGAAAGGGGCCCGCCGCATCGTCATCGGTGAGAGTTGTATCTTCGGCGTGAACGCTGCGGAAGCCTTCCGAGTCACCGGGATGAAAGAAGTCTCCGAAGAAAAAAAGGTTGAGCTTCTCGATTTAGATCAGGGGGATCCGATGGAGATAGCGATCCCTAACGGAAAGGTCATCCGGAAAATTAAAGTCCCTGCCGTGCTAAAGCAGTTCCATTTCATTATTTCCGTCCCGGTCATGAAGACCCACATGCACACCCAGGTCACGCTGAGCATCAAAAATATGAAGGGTTTATTGTGGCGCAGGGAGAAGGCGAGGTTTCATCAACTCCGTTACGATAAGAAAGTCACGAAGGGTGATAAAGAGCTGGACATTGCCATTTCGGAGATGGCTTCGGTCCTCTTCCCTCATTTAGCCGTCATTGATGGCACCGTGGGGATGGAGGGAATGGGGCCCGCTTACGGACGGGGGAAGAGGATGGGGATGATTCTCGTCGGGGACAATGCCCTTTCGGCCGATGCGGTGGCTGCCCGGCTCATGGGCCTACGCCCGAAGACCGTCGCTCATCTCAGACTGACACGGGAAAAGGGGTTGGGAGAAATCGACCCGCAAAGGATTTCAGTCGTTCCAAGAGATTACTCGAAATGGGTGGTCCCTTTTGAGCCTCCTCCCTCCAGATTGTCTATTCCGTTCCCGAGTGTCATGGTTCATGACGAAGGATCGTGTAGCGCCTGCCTTTCAACACTGCTGGTCTTTCTTCAAGACTACCATTCAAAACTCACGGACTATCGCTTGGAGGATCAAAACGTTCATATCGGCATTGGAAAACATTTGAAGGCCTGTCCGAGAGGGACGATTCTGATAGGAAACTGTGCATCGAAGATGAAAGGTCGAGGTATCTTTAT
The DNA here is from genome assembly GCA_002311635.1 of Syntrophaceae bacterium UBA1163. GTDB lineage: Bacteria > Desulfobacterota > BSN033 > BSN033 > UBA1163 > UBA1163. The sequence goes on along the minus strand of DBZJ01000098.1, from coordinate 7,621 downwards.
TCAGGGATGCCCCCCCGTATCCTCTCAGATAGCGGATTGTTTGAAGATATGAACCGGCTTCAAAAAAGGTGATAGAACGACAAGGGTTCGGGGGGTCAAGGATTCGAGTGGTTAAATGCAGTTCACTTGAACCCTTGAATCCTGGAATCCTTGAAGCCTTCTTGCACGATGAAATTGGAGAAGAACCTAAAACAAAGCGATTCACATGAGCTGTAGAGGGCAGTAAGGTTGTACAGAGATCAGAAGGGAGGAGCAGTCGTGTTTAAGAAGATACTCATTGCCAATCGGGGAGAAATCGCAGTTCGCATCCTTCGTGCCTGTCATGAACTGGGGATTTTGGTTGTGGCTGTCTATTCCGAATCGGACCGGGGGGCATTACATGTCCGTTATGCGGATGAGGCTTACTCCTTGGGCTCCGGACCATCCGATGAGACGTATCTCGCGCGAGATAAGATTTTAGGGATAGCCAAAGAGGCCAGAGCAGACGCCATTCATCCGGGATACGGATTTTTGGCAGAGAACCGGGAATTCGCCCAAGCGTGCCAGAAGGAGGGGATCATCTTTGTCGGTCCTTCCGGAGAATCCCTGGAAACCATGGGAAGGAAGATCAGGGCCAAATCCAATATGACCCAGGCGCAGATTAGCGTGATCCCGGGAAGCGAATGTCCCATGGACGATAAGGAGGAGGCCCTGAAGGCGGCAAATGCTTTGGGGTATCCGGTACTGATCAAAGCGGTTGCAGGCGGCGGGGGGAAGGGGATCCGGCGGGTAGACCGGGGTGCTCAGCTCTTTCAAGCCATGAACATGGCCAGGACAGAAGCCAAGGCGGCTTTTGGAAACGATGCCCTTTACCTCGAAAAATATATACCGAACGCCCGCCACATCGAGTTCCAGATCCTGGCCGATCACTACGGCAACATCATCCACCTCTTCGACCGGGAATGTTCCATCCAGAGAAGGTACCAAAAGATCCTGGAAGAATGTCCTTCTCCTTATCTGGACGATACCACCCGGCTTCGAATGGCAGGGGTGGCCCTTTCCGCTGCCATTGCCATCAAGTACAGCGGAGCGGGCACGGTGGAGTTCCTTGTGGATCGGGAGAAAAATTTTTACTACTTGGAGCTCAACGCCAGACTCCAGGTAGAACATCCGGTGACGGAAATGGTGACCGGGGTCGACATTGTGAAGGCCCAAATCCGTATTGCGGAGGGTGAGAGGCTTCCTCTGACCCAAAAGGATGTCGAACCCATCGGGGCCTCCCTGGTTTGCCGAATCTATGCAGAGGATCCCGAGAGCAACTTTTTGCCTTCCACCGGCAGAATTGAGAGGCTCCAGATTCCCGGCGGGCCGGGAGTGCGGGTAGACCTTGGAATCTATGAGGGGTATACGGTTCCTATCTTTTATGACCCCATCATTGCCAAGGTGATTGTTTGGGGAAGAAATCGCCAAGAGGCCATTTTGCGAATGGATCGAGCCCTCCAGGAGTTGGTGATCAAGGGGATTAAGACCACGATCCCCTTCCACCGGTGGCTTGTGAACAATCACCGGTTCATTCAGGGAGATTTCGATACGAACTTTCTTGAGGAAGAATATTTCCAAAGGAAAAGAGATCCCAGTGATTCCCTCCAGGAGTTGGCCTGCATTGCCACTGCCATTCGGGCTTATGAAAAGGATCGAAAGGAGACGGATGGTCATGGAGTATAAAATCAAGATAGAGAATGGGATTTATTCCGTTCAAGTGGAACCCCTGGGAGATCACCTCTATCGGGTTTCCTGCGCTGATCGAACCCGTTTGATCGATGTCTTGGAGGTCTCAGACAATCTTTACTCCATGATCTGCGACGGGAGATCGTATGAAGTGGATCTTATAGACGAAGGGGATATCTACGAGGCCTCCATAAAAGGGAGGAGTTACTCGGCGGAAGTCCTTCGGCCGGATAGAATGGCGCTTCTCCCCGAAGAGGAAAAAGAAGCAGTCACGATGCCCGAGGAAGAGGTCTTGACTTCGCCCCTGGCCTGTAAAGTGATCAGGGTTCTGGTCAAGGAGGGGGAGACAGTGGAAGCGGACCAGGTGCTCGTCATTATCGAGGCCATGAAAATGGAGATGCCCATCTCTTCAACGACTCGGGGAAAAGTGAAAGAGATCCTCGTGCGGGAAGGGCAGGACGCGGACAAAGGGACAGATCTGCTAATCCTGACGATTGCCTGAGAGGACGGGAAAACGGTTTTTTGAACCCAAATCTCGATTTAGGAGCCGAAACCCTTTTCCCATCCGGTCATTGCGAGCACCTGCAAGGTGCATGGCAATCTCATTGAAAAAGACGAGATTGCTTCGTTTCACTCGCAATGACAATTTCTAAATCGGGATTTGGGTTGAAGATTTTCCTTGACAAGGCATCGGAGCTATGTTAAGAAAACTTTGAACAAACGGTGGAAGATGGATCAGCTTCGTGCTTTCAATTTTGGCAGTGGGTTTAATTTTTATTGGTTTTATTATGCCCTAGTCTACCCGCTGCGGCTGGCTGATCGTTAAGAATTGGATTTAGCTGGTGAAGGCCGTGGGTAGATCGAAATGACTCACGGCTTTTTTAGTTTAAGCCGTGGGGAAATTCCTTCCACGGCTTTTTTAATTTTGGGCAAAGGAGGAAGAAAGTCATGATCGGAAAAAAGATTCGCATGGAACGTATCATGGACAGAAACTCAGGCAAGACAGTGATCGTACCGATGGATCATGGCGTGACGATTGGGCCGGTCGCCGGGCTGATTAATATGCAAGAGACGATTAATGCCGTAGCGATTGGAGGAGCCAATGCCATCATTCTCCACAAGGGATTAATCGAGGCGGGTCACAGGAGAAAGGGAAAAGATGTGGGGTTAATCGTTCACCTCTCTGCGAGCACCCAGCTGGCCCCTGATCCGAGCTCCAAAACCATGGTATGCACGGTGGAAGAGGCCATCAAGTTAGGAGCGGACGCTGTCTCGATCCACGTGAACCTCGGGTCCGAAGACGAGAGGTCCATGTTAGAGGACCTGGGGAGGGTAGCCAAGGTGGCTTCCGAGTGGGGGATGCCGCTTTTAGCCATGATGTACACCAGGGGGCCCAAGGTAAAGAGTGAGTATGACGTGAAGCTGGTGAAGCATGCCGCCCGGGTGGGAGCGGAACTCGGGGCGGATATTATTAAGGTGGTCTATACGGGCTCCGCGGAAAGCTTCCGGGAGGTGGTGGAGGGATGTTTTGTCCCCGTGGTTATCGCCGGCGGCGAGAAGATGGGTAACGACGAGGATATCACCGAGATGGTCAAGGGCGCCATGGCAGCGGGGGCAGCAGGCGTCTCCATTGGAAGAAACGTTTTCCAGCACAAGGACCCGGAGAGGATGGTTCAAAAAATCTGCAGAATCGTTCACAACACCGCCGTGTTTGAAGAGAAGCTGAGGAAATTAGAGGTGAAGGCATGAAAAGGGTCTGGGTAAAGGCCGTGCCCTGGAGCAAGGAGGTTGCCCTGGCTGCCGTGGAGTCTGGAGCCGATGCCCTCTGGGTTCCTCCCGGAATGAAATCAGAGGTGAGAAAGTTGGGCGTCATTCCGACCGTGGCTGAGGACGGCGATTTCGTATTGGGCCGCGATGTAGTGGAAAAGGAGATCAGGGAGAAAAAAGACGAAGAAGAGATCATCGACCTTTCTCGCTTGGCCCAAGTGGTGGTCAGAGGGAGCGATTGGACGATCATCCCTCTCGAGAATTTGTTGAGCAGGACGAATAACCTGTTTGTCGAGGTGGATAATTTAAAAGAAGGTCAGACCGCTCTGGGGATCCTCGAAAAAGGAGTGGACGGGGTGGTGGTCAATAACCCGGACCCGGATGCCGTGCGACATATCGTCCAGCTTCTCAAGAGCAAGGGTGAAGCATTCCATCTGTTGCCGGCCCGCGTGAAGCGCATCGAGCCACTCGGCATGGGGGAGCGGGTCTGTGTGGACACGTGCAGCTCCATGGCCCTTGGCGAAGGCATGCTCGTGGGCACAAGCAGCCAGGCCCTTTTTCTGATCCACTCCGAGAGCGTGGAGAACCCATTTGTAAACACCAGGCCTTTCAGGGTGAATGCCGGCCCTGTGTACGCTTATATTCGCATGGCGAACGGGCAGACCAAATATCTCTCGGAGGTGAAATCGGGCGATCAGGTGCTGGTCGTGAACTTCGAAGGCAAAAGTTATCCTGCCGTGGTAGGAAGGGCCAAGATAGAAAAGCGCCCTCTGGCGATTGTGGAGGCAGAGGAAAGCGGGGAGACGGTATCGGTCATCTTGCAGAATGCAGAAACCATCTGCCTTACCGACCCCGCCGGGAAAGCGGTTTCGCTCGTCGATCTCAAAGAGGGAAGCGAGGTTCTCGTCTATCGTGAGAAGACAGGAAGGCATTTTGGCGTTTCGGTTGAGGAGACCATCGTTGAAAAATAAGGCATGAAAGATCTCTATCCCACCGGACTTAGAATGATTAGACCATTCAAGTTTCTTATAACTTCAAGTATTTTATAGTGAACGCCATGAATAAGTTGACATCCGCGTCGTGTCATTGCGAACGAAGCCCTGCACCGCATGGTGTACAGGGCGAAGGGAAGCAATCTCACGGGATTGCCACGTCCCCCGCATCAAGTGCGGGGTCCTCGCAATGACTACTTTCTTAAAGCGTTCACTATAGTCGCTCTGAACTTTAGTCACTCGGATTGATGAGGATGGAAATAGAAGAAAAGATCAAATCCCTTCGCCGGAGGATCGAGACGCTTGACGGACAGCTCCTCCGCCTTCTGAACGAGCGGGCAGAGATCGTGATGGAGGTGGGTAGGGAGAAATCGGCGGGTAAGATGGATTCCTACGACCCCCAACGCGAAGAGGAGATTGTCCGGGCCCTGGTTTTGCAGAACAATGGTCCATTCCCCAAGCAGGCCATTGCCCCTGTCTTCCGGGAGATCATCTCAGCCTGCCGCTCTCTGGAAACGGAGATTACCGTGGCCTATCTCGGGCCACCCGCTACGCATACCCACTTAGCCTGCTTCGAATATTTTGGGAGTTCCGTTCAAACACAGCCCAAGGAAAGTATTCAGGAGGTCTTTGAGGCGGTAGAGAAGAGGAAGGCAAGTTATGGCGTCGTGCCCATAGAGAATTCCACAGAGGGATCGGTGAATCAAACCTTGGACAGGCTGGTCGAGTCAGAAGTGATGATCTGTGGAGAAGTGATGATTCAGGTCTCGCATCACCTTCTTTCTCATAGCGGAAGGTCAGAAGATATACGGAAGATCGCTTCTCATGCTTCGGCCTTAGAACAGTGCCGAAAGTGGTTGAGAAAAAACTTTCCCCATGTTGAAGTGGCGGAAGCCGCGAGCACGGCGAAGGCAGCGCAGATGGCCGCCGAGGATCCGAAAACGGCGGCCATCGCCAGTTCCTTGGCCGCCCAGTTGTATGGCCTGAAAGTTGTAGAGTCGCGGATTGAGGACTATCTCAGCAACTACACACGATTTCTGGTCATCGGCCTTCACACCAACCCAAGGACGGGAAAAGACAAGACCTCCATCCTTTTTTCGATTTCCCACGCGCCAGGCTCTCTCTACCAAGCCCTGAAGCCCTTCTCCGAGAAGGGGATCAACCTGACGAAGATCGAGTCTCGGCCCATGAAAGGAAAGCCGTGGGAATATATTTTCTTTGTAGATATCGAAGGCCATGCCGCAGACGCGCCGATTCGCGAGGTCATGGCCGAGCTGGAGAAGAGCGCCCTTTTCTTAAAGCTCGTGGGCTCGTATCCCCAACGCTCACTGGAGAAGTGAGCGAGGTCAAAAAAAGATGAAATCCGAGGTCGTCAAAATCAGCGGAAGGTTTAAGAAGGCACGAATAGGCGTCAAGAACATCCTATCCGTGATCGATATGACCCTGGAGGATCATCCAAAGGAACTCGCCTCCTTGTTTCCATATGACGTTTTCGAAGGGCTCGATGAGTTAGTCAACCGAACCGTCCATGGAACGAAGATTGAGCGTATTAGACCGCAAGAGCGTCATCAACTCTTTCACACCTTTGAGATCCATACGGAAGAAGGAGAGGTTCTGGGATACCTCAATATGATTTTCCTCAGAAAGCCTATCCCGTGTTACTACTTGGTCTATGTCGAGGTTCTCCTTCCCTTTCGTGGAAGAGGGCTGGGCCAAAAGATCCTTCAGACCTTCCGGGAATTGGCAGAGGGTCAGGGGGTCGTCGGCCTTCTTGATAACATCATCCCTCCGGATGAGCCGACCTATGATATCTACACCAAGCTCGGCTGGAGGCGTATTGAAGAGCTGACCGGCGATCCTGTCGTCAACGGAGAAGGGCACTACATGGTCTTCATCCCGTCCTCTGTCAAAGTCCCTGATTTGAGGGGAAAGCTGATCAAGCTCCTCTTCAAGGTGAGGAAGAAGAGACCCGTCATTGACATGCATGATAACGAGGCCATGGTCAAACGGGCCATTACGGAATTTCGTTCCGTCTACGAGGCATTGGAGCATCTTTTTGAAATAGAAATCTCAGCCGGAACCTCTACCCCATTTATGCATTTCATGTTCACCAAATTCGTCACGAAAGTGCTCGGGTTCCGAAGACGAATTGCTTCCCTTCTCGGCTATACCGGTGGAGAGTCCCTGGATCAGATCTCCATCTCGGACCAAATCAAGAACCTGCCCATTCAACCTTATTCTCTGTGGTGGGCAAAAGAGGAAAAGGCCGAGATATGGGGGGAGGAAGAAATCGTTCGCCATCTGCCCCAAGGCCTGAAAGAAAACCCCACTCTTTATATTGAGGATCTTCCCCTCTACAAACGGCCCTACCTGTCCGGGTGGGTCGAGAGAAAAGGAGATGGAGGACCTCCTCGTGTGAAAATTTCGGATCTCCTCGAATTGGGGTTTGACCCGACCAAGTTGAAGGAGTTTCGTTATGGGGGAGTGGAGTATATCTTCGAAAGGACGTCTCCTCGTTCTCTTTCGTCCGTTGAGCAGAGAAAGAGATTCCTCGAGAAAATTGGAGAACACGGCTCACGGGTGCGGTTTCACCATGGAAGTGTTCAGACCAACCCGCCGCTGGTCATCCTTCAGGATAGAGGAAATGTTTATATCCTCCGCAGGAAGGTGGAGGGAATCCACTCGGAGGAGTGCCTGGATCAGCTGAGAACCTCTCCGCATTTGAAAGAGATGAATCGAGAAGCGGGAATTGACCGGGTGGTGGTCACGATGATCAATGAGATCAAAGAATGGCTCTGGAAAGTATTTGATTCGAGCTATGATGAGGAGATTGAAGAGCTTACTTTCTTTGTCCCCTGGGACCTTCAAAAAGACATGCCCAGACTGATGGTAGATGATAAAGGAGTATCACTTCACAACGTGTGGATCGCCTGAGAAAATCATCCCCCCTGCCGTGACCGGTCCGAAGCACCAATGACATCTTATTACCCAGAGCATATAGTAATACAAACGCATTAAATATTTTAACATCATCCGTTGTCATTGCGAGCCCGAAGGGCGTGGCAATCTCGTTTTTCATGGGATTGCTTCGTCGCTCAGCTCCTCGCAATGACAAATCATTTATTGCGTCTGTATTAATACAAACGCATTAAGTA